>JBBQQP010000142.1:0-8271 GCA_038215675.1 Chitinophagales bacterium
TTTTCTGAAAGTAGTTTTTGTTTTTGAAACCAGGAACAATGGAAACTACAAGGTTTTAAAAAAATAAGTTACTGAATAAAATTGGACTGCATATAATCTGTTACAACCGATAAAAAATTATTTTCCAAGATAGTCTTTAAAAAACTGGTTTGCTTGTTCCGGATTGGGTTGTTCCAATGGACAAATAATTCTAAATCCTACAGCCGCTGCGTCTGTCAGCCACCATTTGCTCTTGGGTATCTGCGGATCCCGGTAGTTCCAAAGCGGTTCAGACTTAATGCGATCGGCACATCTCAATTGCATAGCTCCATCCTTAAAACCACCGCCCCGCAGAGCCTTTGGGTACTTTGACTTATTGGGAGCAATCGTTGGATTCATTGCATTTTCCCCCATCTCTTCCATTCGCTTTGCTTCATAGTGATCCAGCGTCCATTCACAAACGTTACCCAGCATATCATAGAGTCCCCAGGCATTGGGCAACTTCAGTCCTACCTTTTTAAATTTTTCGTCACTGTTATTTTCGTACCAGGCATAGTTGTTTAATTGCTTCTCGTCATTGCCAAAATAAAAACGGGTGGTGCTTCCTGCCCGACAAGCGTATTCCCATTCTGCCTCTGTTGGTAACCGATAAAAAACACCAGTCTTGTTGTAAAGCCATCTGCAATACATTATTGCTCCATATTGCGACAAACTATTTACCGGATACCCACCCTCTTTACCCATCCCCCAACTTAAATCGACATACTGCGGACTAGGCCTTGTTACTGCGTCCAACGCAACGTTTTCACTCGTAGTAGGGTCTTTGTAAAACACATCAAACTCATCCCTTGTTACTTCAAATGCTGCCATCCAAAATGCAGCGACCGCTACCTTACGCTGAGGTCCTTCATCGGCCTCTCTTCCTTTTTCGTTATCACTGCTACCCATTAAAAAACTACCGGCATCTACTGGCACCATCCTGGTTTGAAGAGCTGAGCCTGGCAATGTAAATTTATATGCTGCGAATATTTTAACGGAGTCCTGGGCCTGGGTAAAACAAGAGCAGATAGTACCCAAAAAAATTGCAAAAAGTTGTTTCACGATACTGATGATTTATAACTGAAAGGTAAGCAATAAACTCAAGCAACAAGACATGTGTTCGTATTTCAAATTTCCCTCAGGCGTTCCTTACCTTTCCAACAAACTGTTACAGTTGGTGGCACGATTCCTGAAGGTTGGCAGCCGCTGCCCTTTCTCATACACACGACTTAAAATTGATCCAATCAAGCTAAAGATTTTTCCAGTAAAATGAAAAGCCTTTCGTTGAATTAAATACCAATCTCCCTTTTTTTATTTCGCCTATCAATACCTGCGCTCCAAGTTTCGTTGCCAACTTTTTAGCCTTTTTAATTGACAGAATACTGCAAGCTGTGGCAAGCCAATCCGCGGTGGTTCCATCCTTGGCGATTACTGTTACATTTCGTTGAGACGTAACACCGTAGCCAGTTCTAGGGTCGATGATATGAGAATATCTTTTACCGTTGTGTTCAATAAACTGGTATGCATCCCCGGAAGTAGTGACCGCTACATTTTGCAGCTGTAATGTTCGGGGCAGCAATTCATCCGTAGTTTCGGGCACATTGATACCAACATTCCAACCCTTGCTACCCGGCGGCGCATTACTCATTACAATGTCGCCACTCACATTTACCATCGCATGATTAACCTGGCGGAAGCTTAAAAAATCAATTACCTTTTGAGCAATGTATCCCTGGGCAATTCCACCCAAATCCAGTTGCATACCAGCTTCCAACAAACTGGCTGTTTTATAAGCAGTATCAATTTGTAACTTATTAAATCCGATTAAACTTCGTTTCACCTGCACCGCTTGATTAGATGGAAATTCCTTTGCCTTACGGGCCTTCCGCCAAAATTTGATGAGCGGGCCCAGGGTGATATCAAAAGCACCCTCACTTTTTTCAAAAGCTATTTTAGACACCACCAATATTTCAAGCAAGGCAGGCGAAACATCGACCGGCTTTGCGTTTGCAGCTGACGAAGCGCTTAATTTTGACAACTCACTGCTATCAATATAATCACTAAAAATAAAAACAAATGAATCTACCAGGTTAAAACATTGCCTTGCAAGATTGACCGCCTGCATACTGTCACTGTGATAAAAAACGATGTTAAAAGGAGATCCCATTTTGGGTTCATCAAATGAAAAACGCTTCAGTTGTGCAGTACCATTGAGCGCATCGCATAAAAAAATAACAGTAAAAAATATGTTCCGTAACAATAGTTGAACTTTTGTAGATGATTGTTGGTAAATTTAGTGCACAAAAAAACAACAACATGCAAAGAAGAAATTTTTTACAACAATCATTGCTGGCTGGTGGAGCATTTTTTACCGGTGCAACAAATGTATTTGGCACATCAACTACCGACAATAAAATGCCTGCCGAAAAAACGTTCAATCTCAATTATGGCTTTCATGATGGAATGTTTAAAAATCATGGCGGCGGCGATTTTATTGAACAGATAAAATTTGCCCATAGTATGGGGTTTCGGTCTATTGAAGACAATGGCATGATGGGCAGAACCGTAGAGCAACAGAAAAAAATCGGTGACACGCTTGCAAAGCTGGAAATGAACATGGGCGTTTTTGTAATTACTTCCGATAGCTGGCATTGGAAAACTTCGTTAACTACCGGCAAGCAGGAATGGATCGATAAAATGGAAAAGGATTGTAAAACTGCAGTTGAAGTGGCCAAACGTTGCAACGCTACCTATATGACCGTGGTGCCTGGTAATTATGAAAAAAGCCTTTCACTTGATTTTCAAACAGCCAATGTGATCAGTGCGCTGCGCAAGGCTTCCGATATTTTGGCGCCGCATGGTTTGGTGATGGTGCTAGAGGCATTGAGTGATAATCCGGATCTTTTTCTTAGGCACTCCGATCAAACAACTATGATCTGCAAAGCAGTCAACAGCCCTGCCTGCAAATTTTTATTTGACATGTACCATATGCAACGCAATGAAGGCAATATCATCAATAATTTAAACGCTACCTGGGATGAAATTGGCTACCTACAGATCGGTGATAACCCCGGAAGAAACGAACCTGGTACTGGCGAAATGAATTACCAAAATATTTTCAAGCACATTTATAACAAAGGCTATAAAGGCGTTTTAGGAATGGAGCATGGCAATGCAAAACAGGGAAAAGAGGGAGAGCTGGAATTGATAAAAGCTTACCGGGAAGCGGATGGGTTTATGTAGGTGAAACTTCCACTAAATTAAAAACTGGAAACCCATGTACAGATATGTTGATCCATCTTGTTAAAAGAAATAGCCAGTGTAATCAAATGCTACCATCATGGTGAAAGTACAAATCACCAACGAATACAAATTATTTTTCACTGAGATAAAGGAGAAAATATACAAGGCCCAATATGAGGCAATGAAGCAGGTGAATGTCACGCTCGTAAGACTTTATTGGGATATTGATAAAAGCATTGTCGAAAAGCAGCAGATACATAAATGGGGGAAATCTGTTGTTGAAAAGTTGGCCTTTGATTTACAAAAAGAGTTTGTCGGCATAAATGGACTTTCCAGCCGGAACTTATGGTTAATGCGAAAGTTTTATCAGGAATATGTAAAAGATGCAAAACTGCAACCAATGGTTGCAGAAATAGCATGGAGCCATAATATCATAATTATTGAAAAGTGTAAAGATCCTTTACAGAGAGAATTCTATATAAAAATGGTTATCAAATATGGCTGGACCAAAGCCGTATTAATACATCATATCAAGGGTAAAAGCTTCGAAAAATTTCTGCTTGGACAAACCAATTTCGACAAAACATTACCTGAAAAATATAAACACCAGGCAAAACTTGCTGTAAGGGATGAATATAATTTTGAATTTTTGGAAATAAGTGAAGCACACAATGAAAGAGAATTGGAGTTGGCAATCATGAAAAATATCCGGAAGTTTTTAATGGAGATGGGGGGCGATTTTTCTTTTATCGGCAACCAGTTCCGGCTGGCACTGGAAGAAGATTTCAGCATTGACATTTTATTATTCCATCGCAAATTAAAATCGCTGGTGGCCATCGATTTAAAACCTGGTAAATTTAAACCGGAATATGCAGGGAAGATGAGCTTCTATTTATCCGTACTAAATGACAAGGTGAAAACAGCGGATGAAAATGCTTCCATCGGCATCATTGTTTGCAGAGAAAAAAACAGAACGACTGTTGAATATCCACTTAAAGATTTAACCCAGCCAATTGGTGTCACCACCTACAAAGTATCGTCTAAATTACCGAAAGATTATAAAAAATATTTGCCTTCGCCGGAAACAATCATCAAAAGCCTGGATGAGATGTTTTATGAATTTTCGGCGGAGAAATAAGGCGCAATAAAAAAACATTCAACTAGCCCTGCCCCCCTTTTAACATTTCGTCAGCATTGGTTATTGGGTATCCGTGTTATTACCGGCAGATGAAATTTAAATAAATAAAAAAGTCTTTTTTCATTTATTTTTGAAGCAGATCAAAAAAAAAATCCTCTTACAAAGATGAAAAGCATCCTCCTCACCTTTATCATTACCTGCATTATGAATAGTCTTCTTCAGTCTCAAACTGTGCTGCCACTTTACAAAGACAGTATCCCCAACAGCAAACCCACCAACGATGAAGAGACAACAGAGTACCCCAATGGTATCACCATCATCAGCAAAATTTCCAGGCCTACGCTGACTATTTTTTTACCTGAGAAAAATAAAGCAAATGGCACTGCGGTAGTCATTTGTCCGGGTGGTGGTTATTGGGTAACCGCATCCAGTCATGAGGGAACAGATGTTGCGAAAGAATTTAATAAAATGGGAGTAGCGGCTTTTGTTTTAAAATACAGGATACCGAATGATGCCACCATGATCAACCGGGAGATTGGCCCTTTACAGGATGCACAACAGGCAATAAAAATGGTGAAGGACCGTGCAACGGAATGGAATATAAACCCAGGCAGAATTGGCATCATGGGATTTTCTGCCGGGGGGCACCTGGCCTCTACTGCCGGTACGCATTTCGACAAAGCTTTAATTCCAAATGCAGAAAAAACCAGCCTGCGACCTGATTTCATGATCCTCATTTATCCTGTCATTAGCTTTAACGAAAGCATCGGCCACCAAGGCTCGAAGGAACAATTAATCGGAAAAACGCCAACACCCGAAAAAGTAAAAGAATACTCCAATGAATTACAGGTAACCAACCAAACACCTCCTGCATTTTTAGTACACGCAAGTGATGATGATGGCGTAAATCCGCAGAACAGCATTCGCTTTTATGAAGCGCTGGTTCAACATAAAATTCCGGCGGAATTGCACATCTATCAATCCAGCGGTCATGGCTTTGGTATGAAACAAAAAAATGAAAATGAATTGTGGATGGAACGCTGCAGGAATTGGATGGCGGTAAACGGGTGGCTAAAAAAATAGACAACCGATCGGGAAATTGTATTCCGTTTGAAGACTAAAAAATTAGTAATCGAGAAGAAAGATGATGTCGAAAGGTGCAGGTGACTTCAGCCGGCGTTTAATCAAAATAGCAAATTAAAAATGCTGTAAAAAAGTGATTAAATGCAATCACTTTTTTTACAGCATTTTTAAAATCAGCTGGTTCCTAATGCTAAAAAATCAATATTTAAATACTTTCCCATTCACCATCACTTCCTGTGTAGCTTCATCAAAAGTTGCTTTAAATCCCGTTCTTGCGGCAGCATTGGTCATGATGTTGGCGATGGAATGGTAATACCCTGCTTCTACCGGAGCATTGGGTTGCTTGCGGCTTCGTATACATTCCATCCAGTTGCGTACATGCATGGAAGTAAGCATATCTCCACCGGTATTGGCACCCGCCGCAACTGGTGCCGCTAAAGATGACAAATCCATTACTGGTAGTAAATTAGCCTTCATCCCCATTGCATTTGCCATGTTTTCTTTTAGCCCACCCTTTGGTGAAATTTTATTGGTGATTAAGTTCAACTCGCCGCCATTGGAGTAATAAATTTCTGCCGGATTTTCATCGCCATTGTGCATCCGAGACATAAACACCACCTGGAAACCAGTAGCTGGATCTTCTTTAGGACCATAATCAAAAACAGCAGTGGTTGTATCCCAGTTTCTTCTACCATCTTTCCATTGGTAAACGCCCCCATTGGCGGTAACACTTCTTGGGTGCTGCAAACCGCTAAACCAATGCACTGTATCTATCTGGTGGCTCATCCACTGCCCCGGCATACCGGATGAAAAGGGCCAAAACAAGCGATACTCCAGGTACTTCCTCGGATCAAATGATTCGTAGGGACGATTCAGCAGAAAGCGCTTCCAGTCAAGATCCTCTTCTTTACATTTTGCCACCAAAGCAGGCCTGCGCCAACGGCCGGGTTGGTTTACATTCCAGGTAAGCTCCACCATAGTAATAGGGCCAAACTTTCCACTTTGAATGTAATTGGCTGCAGCCGCATAATTGGCACCACTTCTTCTTTGTGAACCTATTTGCACAATCCTGTCGGAAGCTTTGATGGCTTTAAATGCAAAGCGGTTGTCGTCCATTGTTTCCGCAAAAGGCTTTTCGCAATACACGTCGCATTTTGCATTTACGGCTTCCACTGCATGCAGTGCATGTTGAAAATCGGAGGTGGCTACAAATACGCCATCAATATCTTTAAGCGCATATAGTTCTTCATTATTCCTACAGGCGGTAATCTCATGTCCCATTTTTTCTTTGAGGTGTTGCTGCCCTTCTTCCCGCCGCACTTTCCAAATATCCGAAACGGCTACAATGTCAAAATTTAGTTCTTTGTAATGCTGCATAAAACAAGGCAGGTGCGATTGCCTGAACCGGTCTGCAAAACCTATTACCCCCAATCGGACCCGATCGTTGGCACCAATAATATTCGCATAACTTTTTGCGCTAAATCCCATGGAGGCAATGTAAGTGCCTGCAGCAGCTTGTAAGCTTTTTTTAAGAAACTGCCTGCGGTTGTTTTTTGACATATAGAAGTGGTTTATTTTTTAATCTAAGTTATTTGATTGTTGAATATTGTTAAAAGGAATAATTTTACCCTGAGTGCTCCAAAACAAAAAAACACACGCTAAACCGGTTTTAAGGTAGTGTATCCATCCAATCCTTTAACTTCTTCCTGGTCCAAATAGTTCGTTCACCGCGTCTGCATTTAATTGAATTATCCTGTTTCTTTTTCAAGTAAAAATCCGGTTTTCGAAAAATTGACAAATGAAACCGAGTCTTTTTTTTGATACCCTGTTTGTATTATTGTTGAAAAATGAAATAGTATAGTTTACGATTTAGACACATAAAAAATCAATCAATTCTTGCAAATACAATCAGCAAATACGCCCTGCTAAAGTAACGAAATTATGCGGATTCTAAATTCAAACATTCAATGAAAAATAAATCAATTCAACTTGAAAGCCTTCATATTAAATTTGTTTCTGATGAAATAATTTTACCGCATAGGCATTTTAACTAAAAACAGGCAATCACAGATTACTGGAATAATTCGGGATATTATTAGCTGATATTTTAAAAAATGCCAATACGCCCACGATTAGATAAAATCACGTCTCATAAATCAATCGGTTCATCAGGATACCTGTTTTAAAAATCGATCTCCACGAAAAAACTAACTACTAAAACATGTGATTTTTATTACCCATTGAAAAAAACAAGTTAATTTACGGTTGTTGAAAAAACCATTTGTCTCACCAATTTATATGCAATGAAAAAAACAAAAATTACGCCTGTTGAAGAAAACAAATCCAGAAGAAATTTTATCAAAAAAGGGCTTACCGTTGCGGCAGGCTTTTACATTGTTCCCCGCCATGTGCTCGGTGGCAAAGGTTTTACAGCCCCAAGTGACCGAATTACTGTAGCTGGTATTGGTGCAGGCGGCAAGGGCCAAAGTGATCTGAATGAATTTTTTAAAAGTGGTAAGGCCGACATTGGTTTTTTGTGTGATGTGGATGACCGGCAGGCGAAAACAAGCAGGGAGCGTTTTCCAAAAGCAAAATACTATAAAGACTTTAGGGAAATGCTGGACAAAGAGCATAAAAGCATTGATGCTGTTTCTGTTTCCACGCCCGACCACAACCATGCCATGCAAGCCATGGCGGCCATGCAACTGGGCAAACATGTGTATGTTCAAAAACCGTTGGCACACGATATTTATGAAGCCAGAATGCTTACGGAAGCTGCGGTAAAATAT
>JBBQQP010000143.1:0-8239 GCA_038215675.1 Chitinophagales bacterium
GCCTATGCCATCGCTATCAATAATACACCCAATGCCAGGCCGGTCAAAATGATTAGGCTGTTATTGAAATCATTGGCAGTTAGCACGCTGATTGGAGTTACTGTGATACCCAGCCAACCGGCAAGATTTATAATGGCCATGCTTAAAACCCCCAGATGATCAAAATAATAAGCAGAAAAAAATAACACTACCAGCGGAAAAAAGGTCGCCAATCCGTAGCGGTTACCAAACAACTGGTATTGAAACTGCAGGTACCCGATAAAGATGATAAAGGTGCAACAAGCCAATAATAAAATATAGTCGAACAAGGAATTGGGCGCAGTTACCCGGTTAATAGAAAACGCTTTTTTATTTTTAAAACTATAGAAAAAGCAACCACCGCAAACAAACGCAATAAAGAGCAATATCATCTGGTGGCCGATGGTGTCAATATTTTTATACACCAAAATACCTAAACCACCGGTTAGCAATAATACCCCGAGGTAAAGTAAGGTTTTGATCTCCCAATGAACAGATAGTGCCGGATGCGCCTGTTTCATTTTTAAATTGGTAAAGCTGGCGTCTGAAATAAGGCCTTCCCGATGCAATTGCTCAAATACATTTTGGTTCATATTGGTACAATTATTATTAAATGTAATACAATTATTTATTTAGATCAGCATCAATGGTTTGGTGGCTGAGACTGTTGAGTGTGCGGCAAATTTCCAGGTAGCCTTTGATGAATAAAATTGTCGGCAGTAATCTGGTGAAATTTTTATGGATTTTGAAAAGATCAAATCTTGTTGCTTCATTAATCTAACAAAATAAAAAACTCTATAACCGATTTTTTTTTGGATTTCTTCAATCACCCAATAATTACTTATTTTACCGATTCAAAATTGCGGTATGTTACAACCAGATTTCTCTAATTTTCCGGAGATACAAACTAACCGGCTGCTGATGCGGCGGATCACTCATAAAGATGGCCCTGAAATTTTACGATTGAGAAGTGACGAAGGGGTGATGCAGTTTATCGGTAAAGAAAAGGCTGCCACCCTTGCGGATGCAGAAGTATTCATCGACCGAATTATGCAGTTACTTAAAATCAATGAGGGCATTACCTGGGCCATTGCTTTGAATACTAAACCCGAAACACTGATTGGAACAATTGGCTGCTGGCGATTGATTAAAGAACATTACCGTGCCGAAATTGGGTACATGCTAATGCCAAACCATTGGCAAAAAGGCATTATGAAAGAGGCCTTGAATGCCGTGTTAGATTATTCATTTACCAAACTGAAATTGCACAGCATTGAAGCGCAGATCAATCCCGAAAATACAGCATCTGCTGCTCTTTTAACCAGTGCCGGTTTCATAAGGGAGGCTCACTTTAAGGAAAACTTTTTTTATAATGGCGTATTTGGAGACACCGTAGTTTATTCAAAGTTGCAGGGAAAGATTTGAACGATTCAATAAACCAGCCACCGGATTGCCTCCCCAGTTAAATTACTCCACTCGCTGGTAATTTAATACGCACCAGGGCCAGGGTTGCACCTTTAAAAAGGCCAGGGTTGCCAACCTGTCAACATGTATTAAAATGAAAATTCATTTTTAAAAGATTGGCAACTCTTTACAAATAAACCCATTCTTTTGACAAATGATTTCCCGATTGATATCTTTGCCTCATGACCAATACGTTAAATATAGCGCCGCTTGATCAAGAAAATATCCCCGAACTAACGAAGTTAATTAACAGCGCCTATCGTGGTGAAAGTTCCAAAAAGGGCTGGACCACAGAAGCCGATTTGTTGGATGGACTTCGTACCAACGAAACCTCTTTACATGAAATGTTTCGAAAGCCGGGTGCCACTATTTTAATTGCAAAAGATGCAAACGACCAGTTAACGGGTTGTGTTTATCTGCAACAACAAACCGGGCAGCTTTACCTGGGCATGCTAACAGTAGCACCTGATACGCAAGCCAAAGGGATTGGCTCACAATTATTACAGGCCGCAGAGAACTACGCAATTGAACAGAACTGTCATTCAATCATCATGACGGTAATTGACGTACGCTATGAATTAATTGACTGGTACAAAAGAAAAGGCTTCCAACCAACCGGTGAAACAAAACCCTTCCCTACCGACCCTGAATTTGGCATTCCCAAACAGCCATTGCAATTTATTGTGCTGGAGAAAAAAATGTAGTAATTGTTTTTCTTCCCTTCAATTCAAGCTTACCTTATGTTTTAATTTGGTTTCAGGTCTTAAATTGACCAGGCAAAGTCGAGGAGGGTGATTGATTCGTGTATTCAATAAAAAAGGTTTTGCCAAAAGCAAAACCTTAATATTATAAATTACCTGGCTTCAAACCCAGCTCATATTTTATTTATTCAATCCCTCTTCTGCCTTTCTCTTCAGATGCTGTTTACGCATCTTTACTGCTACATAACTTACACCACCGGCAATTAATAAACTTACACCACCATCTAACGGAACGCCATTATCAGGATTTTCATCCCCCGGCACGCCCGGACCCTGAGCAAATGACAGGATGGAAATATTGATTAAAAGCCCTATTATAACAACTGATTTCTTTAAAAATCGACTCATTTTATTTTTCATAAATCTGTTCATTAAAATTTTATGCTATATTTTAATTATTAATAAGCAATTTGAAATTTTCATTGTTACCATAGGCGTCAACAACTGATAAAGTATAAACTCCTTTCCCAATTGAAATATTGCCTAACTCTATTCCAAACGTACTATTTCCGCCCCTATTTGTTATGGAAGATTGGTAAACCTGTTGGCCTGCTGCATTGGTTAACATTAAGTTGTATTTACCTGTTGCCTGTTGATTTAGCATTATCGTGAAACGCTTATTATCAATAACAGTGGGTATTACCTGCATTCCTTTCTTCGCATTTAATTGAATCAACACAATACTTGTGTAACTGAAATGCCCGGCTTTATCATTGCTTCTGATTCTGTAAAAGTTTTTACCGTTGTAGGGCTGGCCATCAAATAGCTGGTAGCTTGCCCCGGTGGCTATATTTTTTGCAGCAACTTTTTCCAATTGATTGAATTTAACACCATCAGCACTTTTTTCAATAACAAAATCTGCTGCGCCAACTTCACAACCGGTGCTCCATGTGAGCTCAACTTTTTTTCCGATCAGTGCTGCGTTAAATTTTGTGCAATTTACAGCTAAAACAGTTGCCGGAGCCATTACAATTTTAAACCTACTTAAACTACTGCTTGCTGGATCGCTTGTAACCGTAAATGGATAAACAATGGCACCATCATTCATTTCAAGAAAAGTTTCTGTTTTTGTAAATCCATCAATTAAACGGGCTGTTTGGTTAATACCAATAAATTTACTGCTGGTAATTTCAAAAGCGTAGCTTCTTTGGTTAAGATTCCAGAACGGTACATGTAAAGTATCATTCCGTGTTGGGAACGGGCGGCTTTCAATACTGAGGTATTTGTTATTCCGTACCAGGCTAAGATTCTCATTTAAATTATTCAATTTAGCAGCATCAAAAGTCTCAGATGGTGATTCGTTGTAAATTCCATTGTAACGGGCAATCACTCTATCTGCTTGTGAACCAAGAACATTTCCTGTTGCCTGAAAAAGACTGATATTCAAATTACTAACTCCGGTACTTCCTGTCCCCACGGGGCGAAACAATTGGGGTGCTGTAACAGTCGTTTTATTATTTTCACCTATCGTAATGCTACCATTTGAAAGCTGTTCTACAAAAAAGGCCTGCCCCGAATTAACTACAAGGTAATCTGCCGCTATTCCACTACCACCACTCATATCATAAGTAAATCCATTCCATGATAAAGTACGATAAGCGCCACTGGTTCCGAGGGTGGCATCCCACACATAAAAAGTACGGGCAATCACACTGCTGTTTCCTGTATTGGTATACATGCTGTCTAAATTAATAGCACTGGCATAAGGATTACCAATTACAGTGTACAATTCATTCACCGGGATAATTTGATTTCCCTTTTTCATAGTACCAAAAGGTTTCAACGTAGTATTTCCAGTGCCACTGCTACTGGCCACTGTTCGATCGCCTCTTATATATAGTAAATATCCCTCCTTGCCCGGTGCTACAGTTGGATTGGGAGTATTACTGGAACTGGCCCACGCAGCAGATAGGCTGTATGAGCGGATAGAAGAGGTGCTAATACTTCCCAATCCGGTAAACCAATCATAACCTGCGGCGGCGGCAGTTGGACCATCCGTATAGTTGTGACCGGTTATCAAAGTGCCGGTACCGGCTATTTCTCCGGATGGAGCAGCGGGATTGGGAGCAACACCTGCTGCCCAGGCCTGCCGGATGGTGTTTCCAGTTACAGGAATGGTTAAAAGTCTCCACGCCCTTTTATTTCCGCCGATATATCGTTCTGCAGTAATATTGGTTTCGCCAATAAGTGTTCCTAAAATCTTACCAATAGAACCAGTACCAGCTGCGGTTGATTTAACAACTACTGGTTTGCCATTAAAATCAATTGTTCCATTGAGTGCCACATCCAAATTAATTCCCGGATTAATGGTTAAACTTCCAACTGTGCCCAATAAAAATGTTTTGCTGGCACCCGCTGTATGATTCTGATCAAGTGTAACATCGTGAAGAATGGTAATATTGCTTCCTGAGGTTGGGGGCAGCGTCGCATTTGCCCAGTCATTAACCAACTGCTCAAACTCCCAGGTGGAAGCAGCAGAAAAATTGCCGTTTGCCCTGCTTCTATAATTGGCAATGGACTGATTAATGCCAGTTACAGTTAAAACACCCTCTACATAGGTAATTGAATAGTTAGCCGCAATGAATGAGCCAGCGGCACTAGAAATTAAAATAGGATAAGGGTTACCTGATATCGGTGCTGAAGTAGGACTACCGGCACTTGAAAGAGATACACTGGTAACGGTATTACCATTTAATAACCCTACTACTTTAAAATCGGTGCTTTTAAATCTATATGCTGTACCAAAACTTTTGCTAATGTCATTGGCTGTAACGGTAAGGCTCGCCGGGGTAACTGTAAGGGAAGTGCTGGTATTATTTACAGCAGGCAGAAGATTAGCACCACCCGCATAAGCGTATGTAATTATATAAGGACCTGCTGCAACGTTTAATAATGCGGTAGGAAAATTAATGGAAAATCCACCTGTGCCTCCACTTATAACTGCGTTTTGCGTAACACCGTTTATGGTGACGCTTACCGTTTCCCCGTTTACAGGGTATGTTGGTCCGGAACCACTCAGGGTTCCGCTTAGTGTGACGGTTGAAGTGCCATAGGTAATTGAAGTAGAAGTTGTTAAACTGCTGAAAGAAGCTACCGGAGATGCGGTAAAAACACTAATGATGCCATTGGTGGCCGCAAAATAGGTATCATTCTTATTGACTGAGGCAGAAGTGGTAGAACCCCAGGTTCCGCCCACCTGGCTAATTCCGCCGAGTGTAAGGGTACCAACGCTGATATTAAGCCCGGCTCCAATACTTGCAGTAGCTCCGGTGATTGATAGATTACCTGCAATAATGGTTCCGGTGACGATCGACTTTGCACCACTGCCGCTTAGCTTAAGATTTTGGTACGTGCCAAGTGCAGTTGATGCGGTTTGGATTCCACTTGCGTCATATTCAATCGTGCCGGTTCCTCTTGTAAAAGTACCTAAATTGGTCACAATGCATGCACCTCCAATTTTCAATGTGCCGCCATTTGTCATATTGATTGAACCCGTCCGCTGCGCATTTCCGTTAGATCCAACTTCAACATTTCCGATCACCTTTAAAATACCAGTGTTATTAAAACCAAGCAATGCTGCACTATTATTGTTATTACCAATTAATAGAGATGCACAAGTTGCCGTAGCAACATCAACTGTAACAGTGGCTCCCCCAACAATAGTTACAGTAGTTCCGCTTCCCGGAACAACTCCGCCCACCCATGTTGTACCGGAATTCCAATTACCCCCCAAAGCAGTACTTGAGATTTGAGCTTTCGCAAAACAACCTAAAAACGAGCATAATAACACCATTGCAAAAGTCCCGGATCTGCTGGAATTAAGAAAACCTGCACCAACAGCTGGCATTTTGTAACGAAATTGAAGGAGAGCTTTTACCCAATATGCAGTTAACGGAGAAATTCCTGCAGAACAATCAGGTTGGGCCATAAGATTTCCGGAATGGATAGAAGTAGAAAATAGTTTCATGAAGTGCATGATTTTAAAATGTAAGTAGGCGAGATGTAATTTTTATATTTTAGGATCATTTGGAATGTATAATTCTGCCTTTGTGAAAAATTGTAACCAATTGTCTAACCCTACGTAGAGAATTTTCTACTGCAAGATTGGCGAATTTATTACAAATAATTTAATTCCAATGATCTTCCCGATAAAAAATATCTAACGTTAAAACTAATAAATTGAGTAATGAAAAAAATATTTCCAGGATTCCGGGGAGATCGAAGAGAGGTTTTGTATTTTTTTCGCTTAAGGCGCAGTAGCAAATAGCTTCGTTGGGCCGCAGGTTTGGGGCCTTTCTGTGTCTCCTGATTGCTTATAAATTTTTCAGTCCGGCAGGCAGAAGCTTATGAAGCTCGTCCTTTGTGGCTTGCCGGCAATTCAATCTTATTTATGATTGAAATATTGGTCGGGAGACTCAACAACGGCGATCACAGTATTTGAAGTAAAATTAAAACCCCAAAAACCGGCAGCGTGAATCGAAGTGATCGAATAGTGAAGGAATTAATAATCCAAAAAATTGATCCCCCCTAAACTTCAATGGGGTAAAAAAACTTTCCAGTGTAAAACAAAAAAGGCTTTGCTATGCGCAAAACCTTTTTTGTTTTAAAATCAGCAGGATAGCTCCAGCTGCTTATTTAATTTTGAATCAGCAATCTGAAATTTTGGTTGCCGCCATTCGATCCGCTTACAGATAAATTATATACACCGGTTGGCATTGTTGAATTGCCCATCTCAATTACCTGGGTATTGTTTCCACCCGGATTATTGATGAGCTTTTGATATACCTGCTGTCCGCCGGCGTTGGTAATTTTTAATTGATAATTGCCCAACGGCTGATCATTTAAAGCTAGTGTAAACCGCTGGTTAGTGACGACCGTTGGCATTACCTGCATTCCTTTCCTGGCATTTAACTGCACAGCTGCAATACTACTGTAAGCATATTTGCCATCTGCATCATTGCTGCGGATACGGTAGTAATTGTTGGCGGGCAATGGCTTGTTATCTGCAAATTGATAACTGGTGCCATTGGCTGCGTTGATGGCTGCCACTTCTCCAATTTTATTGAAATTTGTTCCATCCGCACTTCTTTCTACCGAGTAATTCTTTACCCCCAATTCGCTGCCCGTTGCCCAGCTTACCTGCACTTTGCTACCGAAGAGGCTTGCATTGATTTTTGTAAAAGTTACCGGCAAAACGGTGGATGGTGCCATTACAATCAGAAAGCGGCTGAGGCTACTGCTGGCCGCATTACTGGTAACCGAAAACGGATAGGTAACAGAGCCATCGTTTAAATCTAGTATCGTTTGGGTATTGGTAAAATTATCAATTAGCTTGGCCGTTTGATTGATGCCTGAAAACATGCTGCTGCTGATGGTGAAGGCATAGTCCCGGTTTTTTAAACCCCAGAAAGCAATAAACAAGGTATCTTTTTGTGTAGGATAAGGACGGCTTTCAATGCTCAGATAGCGGCCGCTTCTTACCAGGCTAAGATTTTCGTTGAAGTTATTCAGTTTGCCTGCATCAAAGGTTTCGTATGGAGATACACTATAAATATCGTTGTATCGGCCTACTACCCCATCGGCTTGTAGTTCAACCGTGCTGCCAGTGGCTTGAAAGAGTTTAATATCTACTTTGCTTACGCCGGAGCCTGCAATACCTGTTGGACGAAACATAACTGAGGGTGTGGTTGTGTTTACCTTATCGTTTTCTTCAATGGTGATATCACCACCGCTTCCATTCTTCTCCACAAAAAAAGCCTGACTTGAATTAATAACCAGGTAACTTGAAGCACTACCTCCACCTATTCCGGTCATCGTATAGTTACCGCTACCATCCCCGCTTAGAGCACGGTAAGCACCGCTTGTTCCCAATGTTGCATCCCAAACCCAAAAATTATTGGTTATTTTACTGCTATTGTCACTGTTTTTATAAACCGAATCTAAATTTATTGGACATGCATATGGGTTACCGACCACAGTCATAGTTTCAGCAACAG
>JBBQQP010000144.1:0-8208 GCA_038215675.1 Chitinophagales bacterium
ATCCGTAAAAAGATCAATGGTGTTGCCGCTAAACCAAGATTAAGCGTTTTCAGAAGTAACGCTGAAATCTATGCACAGTTAATTAATGATGATAATGGTGTTACCATTGCATCAGTATCATCTAAGGATAAAAACATTGCAGCTCAAAAAGTTGCGAAGACTGAAAAAAGCAAACTTGTTGGTAATGCAATTGCTCTGAAAGCGACTGAGCTTGGTATTAATACAGTTGTATTCGATCGTGGTGGTTATATCTATCACGGCCGTGTTAAAGCAGTAGCTGAAGGCGCGAGGGAAGGTGGACTGCAATTTTAATTTTAAATTTTCTAATAAGAACTATACATGTTAAAAGCAAACGATAACAGAGTAAAGGCCGGTGACCTTGAGTTGAAGGAAAAAGTAGTTTCTATCAACCGTGTTGTAAAAACAACCAAGGGTGGACGTGCATTTAGTTTTTCTGCCCTTGTTGTGGTAGGTAATGGAGCTGGTATTGTAGGCCAGGGCTTAGGTAAAGCTAAAGAAGTACAAGAAGCAATTACCAAAGGCATTGAAGATGCTAAAAAGAATTTAATAAAAGTGCCTGTCAGGCATGGTACAATTCCACATGATCAGCTAGCAAAGGAAGGTGCTGCAAAAGTTTTCATTAAGCCTGCTGCTCACGGTACTGGTGTAATTGCAGGTGGTAGTATGAGAGCTGTTTTGGAAGCTGCGGGTATTACAGACGTTTTGGCCAAAAGCCTTGGATCTGCTAATCCTCACAACGTGGTAAAAGCCACCGTTAAGGCTTTAGCTACATTGCGTGAGCCAATTGTTGTAGCAAAAACAAGAAATATTTCTCTAAAGAAAGTATTTAACGGATAATATCCATGGCTTTGCCGAAAGGCTGAGTTTGAATTGGATTTAATCTTCAATTAAAAAATTTCTCTGCCATTTGGGTAGACCAGAATTATGAAAAAGATACAAGTAACACAGATAAAAAGTGTAATTGACAGACCCGAGCGCCAGAAAAGGACAATGGTAGCACTGGGTTTGAAAAAGATGAATGCTACTGTAGAAGTAGAAGCTACACCTCAAATTTTAGGAATGGTTCGAAAGGTGAATCATCTTATTAAGGTGGTAGAGTTAGCCTAATAAATTGGCCAACTGGCTAATGGAATAACATGCTAATATTTGTAAAATCGGATTGTCTTATTACCAGCATATTATCTAATTCCCAGATTATAACATTATTATTAATTGCGAGGGGTGATACCCCGTAAGTACAAAATCAAAGAGATATGAAATTACACAGTTTAAGACCAGCAAAAGGTGCAGTACATAAAGAAAAGCGTATAGGTCGTGGTGAAGCAAGTGGTAAAGGTGGTACATCTACAAAAGGTAACAAAGGTGGACAGAGTCGTGCCGGTTACAAAAGCAAAATGGGTTTTGAAGGTGGACAGATGCCAATCCAACGTCGTGTTCCAAAGCGAGGTTTCAAGAACATTAACCGTGTAGAATTTAAAGTGATAAACCTTGGTCAGATTGATCACTATTCTGAGAAGTATAGCATTACAGAATTTACACTAGAGAATCTGTACATCAATGGATTAATTAGCCAGAATGACAATGTAAAAATTTTGGGTGTAGGAGAATTGAAGGGTAAATTTAATTTTAAAGTTAACGCCGTTAGCGCAAATGCTAAAGTTGCTATTGAAGCAGCCGGAGGAACAATAGAGATAGTTAAATAAATTTCCGATATTTACAGACGCATTCCTGCTTGCCATAAAAGGGCAGGTATGAAAAGCGTCTTTTTTAGTTTAACGCAAACACTTAAATCGTTTCAAGTCTGTGAAAAAGTTCATTACAACACTCAAAAATATCTGGAGCATAGAAGAGCTGCGGAAAAAAATATTATTCACTTTATTGTTGATTTTTATTTACAGGATTGGTTCTTTTATAGTACTTCCTGGTATTGATCCAAATAAGCTGGCTAACTTAAATGAAAGTACTAAAAGTGGTATGCTTGGTTTGTTAGATGCTTTTGTTGGTGGAGCTTTTTCGAAAGCATCGATAATGGCACTGGGCATAATGCCTTACATTTCAGCTTCCATCTTTATGCAATTGATGACCATTCTTGTACCTCAAATGCAAAAGGTTCAAAAAGAGGGTGAAAGTGGTAGAAAAAAGATCAATCAATGGACTCGCTATCTTACAGTAGTAGTTACCGCTTTTCAGGCAGCTGCATACATTGGGTATTTGAAAAGCCCTGGTAATGCGGAAGCTTTGATTCCATCATTCAGTGCTTATTTCGTAGTATCAACTGTTGTATTATTAACAGTGGGAACACTTTTCGTAATGTGGTTGGGTGAGAAAATTACTGATAAGGGATTAGGTAATGGTACTTCGATTATTATCATGATGGGAATTCTTGCCAGGTTGCCTGAGTCATTTTTGCAGGAGTGGACTTCGAGAGCTACACGGGGTGGCGGGGGTTTGCTAATCTTTTTAATTGAACTTGCTTTTCTTGTTGCTATTATTATGGGATTGGTGATGCTGATTCAGGGAACACGCAGGGTACCTGTTAATTATGCCAAACAAATTGTAGGAAACAGACAGTTCGGTGGAGCAAGGAATTTTTTGCCTCTGAAGGTAAATGCATCTGGTGTAATGCCAATCATATTTGCGCAGGCTATTTTATTTTTACCTACTATTTTCTCCGGATTTACCGGAGGTGGATGGGCAAAATATTTCACCGATCATACAAACGTTGTTTATATGATTGTTTACTCAATTTGCGTAATTGGTTTTACATTTCTTTATACGGCTTTGATTTTTAATCCAAAGCAAATGGCTGAAGATTTGAAACGTAACAACGGGTTTATTCCTGGTGTTAAACCGGGGCAACCTACAGCAGATTATATTGGTACTATTATGGATAGAATTACTTTACCTGGTGCAGTGTTACTTGCTTTTGTTGGTATTTTGCCGGGTATATTCCAGTTGGTCTTCAATACCCAGCAAGGGTTTGCAAGTTTCTATGGTGGTACTTCTCTTTTAATTATGGTTGGTGTCATTCTTGATACATTGCAGCAGATTGAAACTCAGTTATTGATGAGACAGTATGACGGATTAATGACTACTGGTCGTATACAGGGCAGACAAACTGTTGCATCCGGGATTTAGAAGTTATAAGTACCAATGATTTCACTGGTTTTTAAGTGTACTGTACTTAAACTTTGATAAATTGGATTATCCGGAAATAATAAAATATTTTGAAAACCCCGACCTATAAGTCGGGGTTTATTTATAAATTTATAAAGTATATGATTCACTATAAATCAAAAGTGGAAGTAGAGTTAATGAGAGAAAGTAGTTTACTGGTAAGCAAAACTTTAGCCGAGGTTGCCAGGTTTATTAAGTCAGGTATTTCAACCATGGATGTTGATCGTATTGCGGAGGAATTTATCAAAGACAATGGAGCAACTGCTTCTTTTAAAGGATACCAGGATTTCCCTTTCGCATGCTGTATTTCTGTAAATGATGCTGTTGTTCACGGGTTTCCAACAAAAGAGCTTTTAAAAGATGGAGATATTGTAACCGTTGACGTAGGGGTATTAAAAAATAATTTTCACGGTGATAGTGCTTATACTTTTGCGGTAGGGGAAATATCACCTGAAATAAAGAAATTACTAAAGGTAACTAAGAACTCTCTGTTAAAAGGGATAGAGAAGGCGGTACATGGTAACCGTGTTGGTGATATTGCATTCGCTGTTCAATACGCAACCGAAAAAGAGCATGGATATGGAGTAGTTAGAGAGCTTGTTGGGCACGGTATTGGCAGGCATTTACATGAAGATCCGCAGGTACCAAATTATGGCAAAAGGGGCACGGGCGCAAAGTTGAAAGAGGGTATGGTCATTTGTATCGAGCCGATGATCAATATGGGAACCAAAAATGTATATCATGACAAGGATGGGTGGACGATAAGAACTGAAGATGGTAAGCCCGCTGCTCATTATGAACATACAATATGTATTCAAAAAGGAAAGGCTGATATCTTGTCTTCTTTTGTAGAAATTGAAGCTGCTGAACATGCAAATATTAATTTGTGTGCAGATTATTGAATCCATATTTTTATCGAGTTATTATCTGTATCCTTCTGGAAACTATTTTTATTTGCGAACCAGATTAAATAGTTAAATGGAAAAAAATTATCAAGGCGAACAATGGAAGTCAGTTATTTTCGACTTCGACTTCGTAAACACGACAACGATCGAAGTTTCAAATTTTGGTCGGATTAAAACCTATAATAAAGTTTCGAATGGGAACATTATACAAGGTTCAATGGTAAACGGGTACAGAATTATTCGTTTAAAGTTTTTTACTGAGAGAGACGAAAAAGTACAAAATAGGTTTAACTACCTGCAAAAGCAGGTTTTGCAGCTAACGAATAAAACGAAGGAATTAAAAGTTGGGCTTAGTAAACTAACAAAGAAGGATAATGGTTTTTTAACAAAATCCGGAGAACTTGATAGTAGTACTTTACTACTGAAAACACTGAAGGAAAGTTTAAGTAAAAAATTTAGTGATGATCTTAAAAAGAGAACAATCTATTACCAGGCATTGATTCACAGGCTTGTTGCCGAATATTTTATTGAGCAGCCCTCTCCCGAACATATCATCGTAGCGCATTTAGATTATGATAAATTAAATAATCGCAAAGGCAATTTAAAGTGGATGAAGCCGGAGGAAAATTATCTACATCAGAGCTTTAGTCCTAAAGTGATTGCTAGTAAATCTTATACAGATGGCAGGCGAAAAGAAGATGCCAAGTCTACCAAGCTATCGGTTACCAAGGTAATGTTGTTAAAAAAATTAATCAACGAAGGCAAAGCAATGAAACAATTGGTTAAACAATTTAAGGTGACCGAAACGCAGATATTAAGAATTAAGCGAGGAGAGAACTGGGCAGAAGTGCAAGCGGCACCTTAGAAGCTAGCAGGTATCTGAATTTTAAAAGGACATTTATTTTATTATAATGAAGTTATCCTTCACTTAAATGAGTCGCTAGAGATTCGTTTAATTGAAGGATTTAATTTTTAAATACATAGTCTTGTTTGCTTGGGCTGTCGATGATCATTTTAAAAATTCCTTTGAAACTACCAAAACAAACATTTATTTAAATGAACAAAAAGCGGTTGATAGTAGTCGGTGGTGGTGCCGCAGGTTTTTTTTGTGCAGTGAATGCTGCTCGAATGAACCCGTCTCTTGAAGTTGTTATTATTGAAAAATCTTCTAAGCTTTTAAGTAAAGTCAAAGTGAGTGGGGGTGGCCGTTGTAACGTAACGCACGCCTGTTTTAGCATGACTGAGATGACAAGAAAATATCCCCGTGGGTCGGCATTTCTCAAGAAGGCATTTCATTCTTTTTTTACGACAGATACCATACAATGGTTTAATGAAAGGGGCGTTGAACTAAAAACGGAACCTGACGGCAGGATGTTTCCGGTATCCAATTCGTCCCAAACGATCATTGATTGTTTGATGGGTGAAGTTAATAAATATGGGATTGAGATTTTAATGAATAAGGAGGTAGTTGAAATTATAAAAGTGGAAGACCAATGGTCAATGGCATTTAAAATGGGAGGCAATTTGAAGGCGGAATATATTTGTATTGCAAGTGGTGGATATCCAAAATCTCTGCAGTTTGAATGGCTTCAAAAACTAGGACATACCATAGCTGATCCCCTGCCATCGTTGTTTACTTTCAATATGCCGGGGAATGCTATTACAAGCCTGATGGGGATCTCAGTAGAGCGGGTGCAGTTGAAAATAATAGGCAGTAAAATAACGGAAGAAGGGCCGTTATTAATTACCCACTGGGGAATGAGTGGACCTGCCGTTTTGAAATTATCGGCATGGGGAGCCAGGGAGTTGGCGGCTAAAAACTGGAACTTTGGTGTTATCGTAAACTGGTTGCCTGCATACAATGAACAAACGCTGAAGGATAAATTTCAACAGGTGCGTTTTGAGATTGCAGCACAAAAAATAAGTAACCGCAATCCCTTTGCATTGCCGTCCCGCCTATGGGAATATTTTTTGCAACAGTCAGGAATAAACGAACATATCCGATGGGCCGATCTTCCTGCGAAAAAGCAAAATAAGCTGATTAAAAATTTATGCGCCCAGGAGTTTTCGGTTAACGGCAAAACGACTTTTAAAGAAGAGTTTGTAACATCCGGAGGTATTAGTTTAGAAGAAGTTGATCACAACACGATGCAAAGTAAAATAGTTCCTGATTTATATTTTGCAGGCGAAGTTTTAAATGTGGATGGTGTAACTGGTGGCTTTAATTTTCAAAACGCATGGACTACCGCATGGATAGCAGCGAAGGCGATTGCAGGTGTTCAGGCTGGTTGATAAAACTTTTTATAAGGATTAACAGTTTTGATGATTCAGACTAAATCAGTTTAGCTGTTTAACATTGATCAATGTTTCAATAGCAACCGCAACCTAAACGTCATCAGTCCGGCAATTTATCCCATATTCCCTCTCTCCATCCAATCTTTCTCTTTTGCATCTCCGCTTGCCAATATGCCGGCAGTAAGGAATAGGATTACTATTTGAATGATCAATGCATAGTGTCCGTTGTTATCATACAACTTAAGCCAGTCATTTTTTACATGTAGGAACACCGCAGTAGATAAGGATAAAGTGAATAAACAGATCATGCATCCTGCGCCAATTAACAGCACCGCAATTAACCTGGCGACTTTGCTTTTTGAAAGGCTTATTTTGTTGTATAAATAATAGTATGCTGCAAAAAATATCATGTATGGTATGGTGATAACTACATACTGAAAAAACAAATCAAAACCCGGGATGTGAAATACGGTAATTGAAAATAACCGGAGAATAAAAATGAGCAGACCGATGAGTAAAATAAAGCCTAAAAAGCTGCCGACTATTAACACCATCAAACGGGAATATTTCTGAAAATTGTCCATCCCGGCAAAGGTAATTTAAAAGATGGTTTAAGACGGGTTAAGGTTTTAAGAAAGGTTGAAGATTGATTGATGAATGATGAGTGGTGAGTGAAAAACGTTGAAGGTTGAAAGTTGATGGCTGATGGATTGAAGGCTTGTGGGTTTATATATTTTGTTGGTAAAAGCTTAATTGGAAAACAAATTTTCAAACGTGCGACACCTCCCGATAGATATCGGGAGAAGCTAAACCAGGGGTAACTTGCTCGGCTCTCAAAAATAGCGCATAAAAAAGGTCCCATTGCTTTCGCAATGGGACCTTTGAATTAAACTATAAAAGTTGATTAAGCTTTTGGCTCTTCTTCTTTAACATCATCGGTACCAGCTGCATCTGCAGCGGCGCTATCCATTTTAGCTTTCAATCCGGCCAATACACCAAGATCACCTAAGGTTGATTTTTCTACCTTGCTCTGTAAATTTTTTACAGCCTTTTTGGTTACTTCAGCATCTGCTTTCTTTTCTTTAAATTCAGCTTGTTTCACTTCTTCAATGGCCTGCTCCCAAAGGCGGGTGTGGCTTAATACGATGCGCTTGTCGTTGCGATCAAATTCAATCACAATAAACTGTGCGATCTCGTCTGCACCAATGCTCTTACCATCTTCTTTTGCAAGGTGACGGTTAGGGGCAAAACCTTCCAAACCATACGGTAACTGTACAACAGCACCCTTATCATCTTTCTTGGTTACGGTACCTTCATGCACACTTCCAACAGGGAATGTACTCTCCAGTGAATTCCAGGGATCTTCTTCAATTTGTTTGTGACCTAACTGTAGTTTGCGACCGTCTTTGTCAATGTTCATAATAACCACTTCGATTGACTCGCCCACTTTCGTGTATTCGTTTGGATTGTTGAAACGCTTCAACCAGCTTAAATCGCTGATGTGAATCATACCACCAATACCCGTTGCCAGTTCGATGAACACGCCATCAGGAGTAATGTTTTTAACGATACCGGTATGCTTGCTTCCTTCTGGGAATTTCACATCAATTTCGCTCCATGGGTCGTTGGCCATGTGCTTGATAGAAAGACTCATCTTACGAGTGTCTTTGTCTAACGTTACAATTTTAGCTTCGTACTCATCGGCTAATTTAAAGAATTCTTTAGCGTTGATAGGAGTGTTGGCCCAGGTAATTTCACTTACGTGTACCAAACCTTCTACACCTGGCATAATTTCAAGAAAAGCACCGTA
>JBBQQP010000145.1:0-8038 GCA_038215675.1 Chitinophagales bacterium
GAAATTCCATCTACGCTTTTTATGATATCGCCTTTTTTCAAACCAGCATCAAAAGCTCCACTGTTGGGTGAAACCTCGGTTATCACCAAACCATCGCCATTGAAGTTTAAAGCCATTTTTGTTTTAGCTTCTTCAGGAATATCATTTGTATTCGCTGTTGCAACTCCTAAATAGCCTCTTTGAACATTGCCATATTTAATAAGATCATCCACTACTTTTTTTACAATATTTACCGGGATAGCGTATGAATATCCTGAGTAATAACCTGTAGGCGAAGCTATTGCCGAATTAATACCAATCAACAGACCATTCGTGTTGATCAAAGCACCGCCGCTGTTTCCCTGGTTTACTGCAGCATCCGTTTGAATAAATGATTCTACCGGCGTGCTCGTTTTTGTAGCTTTATTTAGACCAAGACTTCTGGCTTTTGCACTAACGATTCCTGCTGTAACCGTTGTTTCAAGATTCAATGGATAGCCTAATGCCAAAACCCATTGGCCGATTTTGACATCGTCGGAATTGCCATATAATAAAAAGGGTAATCCGGCAGCCTCAATTTTAATCACAGCCAAATCATAAGAAGGATCTGTGCCGATTACTTTTGCCTTGTAAGTTTTTTTGTTGCTCAACGTTACATCCAATTCATCAGCATTCTCAACCACATGGTTATTGGTTACAATATATCCATCTGTGCTGATTACAACACCAGATCCTGAAGCTCTTTGTTCAGGCACATATCCTTTTCTGTTACCAAAAAATTCTTCCAGCATATCATCTCCAAAGAAATCGCTAAATGGATTTTTCGGGCGCTGATTTTTTGGTAAATTATTACTTACCTGTTTTGCATTGGTTTTTGTTTTGATGTGAACTACAGCAGGTAATGCAGCAGCTGCAGGTGCCGTAAAATCAATTGCTCCGGGAGGAGTCGGTGTGTTATTACCTGGCAAACCAGCAAGTTTGTAATTGGGTGGAGTAACTCCATTTTCCTGACCGCCAAAGGTGTTGCTGCTTTTTTCATAAGTGCTGTACCCCCACATAACACCAAAGGCAGTAACAGCACTAATTACAATAGTGGAAAACAACTGTTTGAATTTCATATTCTTTTAGATTTATAATTTTTTAATAATTAGGTTTACTATTCAACTTTTATGCCTGTTAGAACAAAGTAACGAACGCCTGACAAAATGAGATTTACCTTTTGGCACCTTTAACATTATATTAGTAACACTTTCGTACTTGATTTATAAAGTTAACAAAAATTGCATTGTATCCACGCCATCGGCATAATCCATTAAACCTGGTTTTTGCGCCAATCCTACTGCCAGGTCAGATCCTATTACACATTGAATTTCTTCATTGCCACTTAATGAACTAATTACCTGATCGCTTGTATCATAAAAGCTGTAATTTAATTGGCTGATTGGCGAAAAGAAAGATTCGTTTTCAACAAGTAAAGTGCTTTCATTTGTCATATAAAACCGGTTGTTCATTATTTGTATTGACAAATTATAATCATAATTGTTCTTGTATTTATGATGATCTGCAAAATATTTATATTGATGAAAAGATTGGAGCAGCGGCACAAAGTCATAAGCGGCCGGCACAAATATTTTAGTAACATTTCTACATCCCAATCCGAAATAAACATGAATATCATCTGACAAATTTTCCAGTTGTTTCGTAGTCTCGTTGCCACTTAGTATGGCAACAGATGTACGGTTTTTTCGGATGATACTTGGGTACTTTGAAATATAGAAATCGAAATACCGGGCACTATTATTACTTCCTGTAGCAATGTAGGCATCACAACCTTTTAACATGGGAGCAATCTTTATGTATTTTTGAAAGGCAGATTCCCATTCAGTCATTTTTTGAACAAGGTGTTTTAAAAGCACATCATCTTTCGACGATAGCTTGATGGTTTGGTAATGTCCGCTTATAAAAACGGATAAAAAATCATGGAAGCCAACCAAAGGAATATTTCCCGCCATTACAATTCCTACATTTTTGGGGGTAATATTATCGTCGATGTGGTAATGTTGTATCCATTCATTCAATATGTCTTCTTGCAGAAAACCGGTTATGATGTTATATATTGCTAAATCGATGAACTCCGGGGTAAACCAGCCATTGTGAATAGAGGCTGTTTGTTTTACAGCCTGCAACTCGTCGTTATTTGCTGATAAATAACCCCTTAGTCTTAATAATATTTCAATTCTGTTTTGTAATTTCATTCGTATAGACTTAAATTTGTGAAGTCAAATTTCGCATTTACTAAACTCTAAATCAAAAAGAAAATGGCTATTAAAATAACCGATGAATGCATCAACTGTGGTGCATGTGAACCAGAATGTCCAAATAACGCAATATATGAAGGTGGTGTTGAGTGGGCTATATCAGACGGAACCACTGTAAAAGGTTCCTATATATTGTTAGATGGTTCTTTGGTTGAAGCTGATCAAAGAAATAGTCCTATTAGTTCAGACACTTATTATATTACTCCAAACAAATGCACCGAGTGTCAGGGATTTCATGAAGAACCTCAGTGTGCTGCTGTTTGCCCGGTTGATTGCTGCGTTCCTGACGAAATGTATACAGAAACTGTGGATGCACTCATGGAGAAGAAAGCAAAACTACATATATAGTTGACCCATATTGAATAGACTTTTGAAGTCACAATATGCAACTGTCTTCATAAGACTTCTAGTCCAATTGGCGAAAGTATTGAAAGGTACTTTCGCTTTTTTATTTGATTTATAATCTTAATTTTAATTAATGAACAGGTTTAACAGCAAGGCGTTAATTATTTATTTTTTGCCTTTAGTGATATTTTCTTGCGATCAAAAAAAAGAAACGGAGGAAGAAAATGTTATTGACTATAAACCTGCCATGATACAAGCAGACCGGGATTTTTCCAGGCTTAGTGAAGAAAAGGGAATGAAATATGCCATGATACAGTTTATTGATGGTAGAGGAGTTTTACTTAGGCCAAACACTTTACCAATGGTTGGAGGAGATGCTATCAATTTTATAAGCCAGGCCAATGACGCTTCCTATACAATGACATGGGAGCCTAATGGAGGAAGTATTGCAAAGTCTGGAGAATTGGGCTACACATATGGAGTGTATTCTTTAAAGCCAACCAATAAAGACACTGTTTTTTACGGAACTTATGTAAGTATCTGGAAACGGCAACCTAATGGTAACTGGAAGTTTGTGTTAGAAACAGGAAATGATGGGATTGAATAGTGTATTCTATAGACACAATGACAAGATTCAATTTTTTTAATTTTAATGAGTAAATCCGTTCAGCAGTAAGTTACAAATTTCGTTTCTTTGTCTTTTAACTCTTAATATTCATGAAGAAAACAATTGCTTTAATTACGGGTGGTTTTTCAGGAGAATCTATTATTTCCTATAAAACAGCCATTACAATAAAAAATAATATCGATCCTGAAAAATGGATTTGCTACACCATCGACATAAATCCTGAAGGCTGGTTTTATGATGGGCCTGGTGCTGAAAGAACTCCTGTTGATAAAAACGATTTTTCAATCATCGCAGATGGTGAAAAAATAATTTTTGATGCTGTACTCATAGGTTTGCATGGCACACCAGGCGAGGATGGTAAATTACAGGGCTATTTCGACTGCCTGAAAATACCTTACACTTCCTGTAATGCAGCAACCTCTGCACTTACATTTAACAAACGTTATACTGTTGCGGTGGCTGCCTTTGGCGGATTAAAAGTTGCGAAGTCAATGCATCTTTTCAAAAATATTATCGTTCAAGTGCCTGATATTTTGGCGGCATTAAAATTGCCTGTTTTTGTAAAGCCTAATAATGGCGGAAGTAGTATTGGCATGAGTAAAGTAAGTGAGCCCGGCGATTTGCAGGATGCATTGGATAAGGCATTTAAAGAAGATGACCAGGTGTTGGTAGAAGAGTTTATTAAGGGGAGGGAATTCACAATAGGCGTATTTAAAACAAAGGGAAATGTGATTGCATTGCCGATGACAGAGATTATTACTAAGAAAGAGTTTTTTGACTACGAGGCAAAATACGCTGGTGCAAGTGAAGAAATAACCCCGGCGAAAGTAGAGGACACCGTCGCTGAAAAAGTGAGAGAAGCTGCAAAAAAAGCCTACGCCATATTTAATTGCAATGGTGTGGTTAGAATAGATTTTATTTACGATGAAGCCATTGGCCAGCCATATATGTTAGAGATCAATACGGTGCCCGGACAAAGTGAAGCCAGCATTATTCCTCAGCAGGTGAAAGCCATGGGTTGGAGCTTAAAGGAATTTTACTCTGCTTTAATTGAAGAATGTTTCATTGCCTAAAGACAATTATATCTTTGACGTCTAGTTAAGGATACAAACGATAAATAAAAAATTATAAACCCATTTACGTGTTCAAATTCATAACAAACAAGCCTTTTTGGGTAAATTTATTAGCGGCCGCGGTATTAGGAATTCTATTGATTTTTTTTGTACTTCAGCTATTGGGTTGGATTACCAAACATGGCGAGTACCTTACCGTTCCGGCTGTGAAGGGTAAAGATACCCAGCAGGCAATAAAGTTATTAGAAAGCAAAGGTTTTGATGTGGTTATTCAGGATTCCATTTTTACCGAATTGTTGCCTCCAGGTTCTGTTATTAAACAATTACCCGATTCGAATGCAACCGTTAAAATTAACCGAACGGTTTTTCTTACTGTCAATCGCTATATTCCACCAATGATACCGATGCCACAGTTGGTTGGCAAAAGTTTAAATTTTGCATTGGATATTTTAGAAAAGAATCACCTGCAGTTAGGGGACACCAGTTACAAACCGGATTTCATGAAAGGATCTGTTTTGGAACAACGATTCAACGGTGTAAGCATTGCTCCCGGCGCAAAGCTGCGGTGGGGTAGTCGTGTTTCATTGGTGATAGCCGGCGGACTTATCGAAGAAAGAATGAAGGTTCCAGATTTGTATGGACTTACTTTTGCCCAGGCGAAAGCCCAGTTGGAAGCCATCGGAATAAATATTGCCGGTATCATAGCAGATGGTGAAATAAAAGACACAGCTGCCGCATTTATCTACCGACAAAATCCTGAAACGTTTGATGAGGAAAAAAGGACGCAATATATTCGCCCGGGTCAATTAATGGACCTGTATATTTCTCCGGTAATGCCAGCCCCTAAAGATTCTGTTCAAATTCAATTTTAAAAAATACACAATGACAACAATTACAGTTGAAGAAGTAAAAGCCAGGATGGAAAGTGATGAGCAATTTAATATTCTGGACGTAAGGGAACCATATGAAAACACAGAATTTAATATTGGTGGCACATTGGTTCCATTGGGTAAAATACAAACCATGCAACTGGATGATATTGAAGATTGGAAAAATGAGGAAGTTATTGTTTATTGCAGAAGTGGCAATCGTAGCGGACAGGCCTGTCAGATTTTAGAAATGGCTGGGTTTACAAATGTAAAAAACCTCAGCGGAGGAATGCTTGAATGGAGAGATAAGTTTAAAGTATGACCGTCTATAGTATAAATAAAAAAGTCTGCAGCAGTGTAATAAACTGTTGCAGACTTTTTTATTTTAATTCAATAACCGATACTTCGCAAAAACAATAAAACTTATTTTACTAAATTCCATTTTTTTAAAATAAAACTACAATGATTCATCTTCCAGTAAAGGTTTTAGAACCTTACATTCAGCCCAACCATACAGTTTAAAGGTGCCATCGGAAAATAATAATTTTCAGTTGTTAACCCGCCAGATATATAACTAAATGTATATCCGTTTGCTTCATACTTTTTATTGAAGACATTATTGAGTTGAACAATCAGGTTGGTCTCTTTAAAAATTTTACCACCCAGGGTGTAGCTCATTCTTACGTCCTGAACAAAGTAGGCGTCGAGGCTACTGCTTTTTTGTGATGTGTTATCAAGGTATTGCCTTCCCACATATTTACTTAAAAAACTTATTTCGCCATTTTTCACCGGTGCAAAATTAATGCTGGCACCAGCTATTACGGCAGGTGAAAAGGCAATATCTGTTTTACGATAGTAATATGCTTTTGTACCGCCAGCATCGTAATCATCTACCAGCTCGGTATAGTTTTTTATTTTATTTTCAGAGAAGGAAATATTGGCAGCAAGATTTAGCCGGTTTGTAATAATGGTTTTACCTTGCAATTCGATACCGGTGCGGTAACTGTTGGATATATTGGTTCTCGTATAAGCACCTACGTCATTAATATTACCCACCAATACTAATTGGTCCTTATACTTCATGAAAAACATATTTGCTGCCAACGAATAGTTTGCTGATTTTCTTTCAATGCCCAATTCAAAGTCATCCAGCTTTTCTGCTTTAGGTTGTATCGTATTTCCTGCTTCAAAATCATCCCGGTTAGGCTCTTTTGCTGCACGTGCATACGATAGAAATGCTTGCCAGTTATTGATCGAATAAGTAAAGCCAACCTTTGGATTTAAAAAATTATACGAGGTGTTTGTTTTTAACGAAGGGTTGTTTCTAAATCCGTTAATGTCATATTGTACATTTCTAAACTGCACATCAACAAAACTCTGCCAGCGATCGGATAATTGTTCCGTCCATTTTGTATACAGATTTAGATCCTGCTTTTTCGCCTTTAAATCATACCACCGAAGGTTTAATGGAACGGAAGCCTGTTCTTGAGCCCAAACAATATTACCATAATGCTTGCCATCATATTGGTTCAAACCTCCACCGATTGTAACCTGGGTATTATTCTTTTTATGTTGAATTGAAAATATACTGCCATAAAAATTATTATCCAACCATAACTGCCGAATGATATCTGTCTCACTAGTGGTATCGCTGCCAACAATATAATCCTTCAAACCATAATCTGATAACGCTTCACCGGCCCTGTATTGTTCATAATACCCTGCACCCTTTGTTAAGAATACTGCCACGTTTGCTTTCCAGTATGAATTGAATTCATGATTGTAAAAAAGCTGGTAATGGGTTTGAGTATAGTTATCGGTCTCGTTATCATAAGGACCACCGGGCTTGTCCTGGCCTGCCGAATTGAATTTCCTGTTTGTTTTTAAATAACGCTCTGGTATACCATACCATGACTGGTAAGTTTTTTCTTTCCCGGAAAATATATTCAATCGAAGTGAATTTTTTTTATCTAACCACGCTGTGCTCACATAAAAGGATTTTAGATTGGAAGAAGCCCGGTCAACAAAGCCATCGCTTGTAATTCTGCTTAGTCTGCCATCTATAGTAAAATGTTTTCCGATAATACCTGATCCAAAACGAAAAGTATTTTTTACTGTATTAAAGGAACCAAAGCTGTTGTTCAATTCGATGTACATCGAGTCTGAAACCTCGTTGGTAGATAAATTAATGGATGCTCCAAATGCGCCTGCACCATTACTGCTTGTACCTACTCCGCGTTGCACTTGTATGCTGTTTACCGAAGAAGTTATATCTGGTAGATTTACAAAAAAAGTCCCTTGGCTTTCTGCATCATTGTAAGGAATACCATTGAGGGTAACGTTGATTCTCGTGGCATCACTACCCCGAATGCGTATCCCGGTGTATCCCACACCATTGCCAGCATCAGAGTTTACAACAGCGGAAGGAATCTGATTGAGCAGAATGGGTAGATCCTGGCCAAGATTATTTTTTCGAATCTCTTGTTGAGAAATATTTGTTTTTGCAAATGGAGCTTTTTCTCCGGCCCTGATTGCGGTTACTTCAATGGGTGGCAGATAACTGGTGTCATTAAATTTTTTCTCCTTTTGTCCAAAGCATAATAATCCTGAGGCACAAAAAATAGTGCAGAAAGCCAATTTCATTTCGATAAAAGTTTAAGCTGAAATCCCGGGGAAAGTACGATCGTGCCAATTTCCTCAACAGTAGTTTGTTTGGAGGAATGTGCATTTCTCCCTTCGCAGGTATTATCCTGAGCAGGTTGTACGGGTGTTATCTCAGCCTCTCTAAAAGAAGCACCCCGGAAATTCAGACGATGAATAAGAACG
>JBBQQP010000146.1:0-8016 GCA_038215675.1 Chitinophagales bacterium
CATTTCACACTTCTATTAATTTAACGGATTATGAAAAAACAATTATTTACAAATATTCTGATGATGGATTTCGAGATATAAATAAAGTTTTAAGGGTATCAAAAGGTGCAAGTTTTAATGAATTTGGGATTTTATTATACACTTCGATCTCAAAATTGCCCAGCTACAGGGGAATTGTATATAGAAAAGTTTAACTTACAGATACTGAGTTAGATTTATATATACAAGCTTTTAGTAATCAGACAATTATTGTTGAATATCCTTTTATTTCAACTTCGAAATTTATTAGTGTTGCCATACTTTGGGCAGGTATTACTGGTTTTATTCCTAATTGTGTTTTTGTCATTTATATCAGGACTGGAAAAGAAATTGAGCTCATGTCTAAATTTAACGATGAAAAAGAGGTCTTATTGAAACCTAATACACAGTTTAACGTTTTAAATATAGTTATAGAACCCGATTTCATTCAAATAACAATGGAGGAGCAATTATGAATACGTTAGAAAAAAAAATAAATAGAGAAGATATTTCTCAATTATCACATACTCTTGAAGATTTAATTTTCCAATCTTTGGGAAATTACCAATTTCTAAATATTTTTACTTCATTCATAGAGGGGTCCATTAATATTTCTAATTTTTCTACCACAAGCAGTAAACTTGATTTAATCAACTTCCTTGATAAAATGAACAGATATCGTGAAGGTTTAGAGATTGAGCGAAGAAAATTAGATGTCGATGAATTAAAGAAGGCCGCTAATAGATTTGGCAATAAAGCCCAATCCGCCTTCGACACAGAATATCAGTAATACAATCTTTCACTTTACCTTATGGACTATAAGCGTCTTAAAGTCGAATAAGCATGGGGTGAAATACCCTATTCTCATCACAGAACCGTACGACAAGGGTAACTTGTTATAACAATACTGCGCCAGACAAAACGAACTAAAAATCCCGGCATCTAAATGCCGGGATTTTTTTATTCTTAATGATTTTATTTTCTACCAACTACCGCTTGATCCGCCGCCGCCAAAACTTCCTCCGCCGAATCCACCGAATCCACCGCCACCGCCACCGCCTCCACCGCCGCCAAAACCTCCACCACCTCTTCCCGCACTGCCCAGCAAATTGCCGATGATAAATGGCATGGCACCACGGCTACTCATGAAGGAACCACCTCCTCTTCCACCACCGGAGCTAGCTGCTAAAAAAACAATAATCATAATGACGATGAAAATAATCTTCCCAAGACTGAACGACTTCCCACTCTTATTATAGTTTGCCGGTGCTTTAAATTCACCCTGGGTAGCCTGAATGATGGCATCTGTACCTTCATCTATCCCGCGATAATAATCATTGCCCTTGAAGTTGGGAACAATGATGTTTTTTATAATTTGCTGACAAACTAAATCCGGTAAAGATTTTTCGAGACCATAGCCCGGCGAGATGTTTAATTTTCTATCTTCTACAGAAATCAATAGCACTACCCCATTGTTATTTGTTTTACCACCCACACCCCAGTTTCTCCCTATCTCAATGGCTGCATCTGCAACGTCTCTTCCATCTAACCGAGGGACAATTACCACTGTTACCTGGTTGGAAGTACTATCATCAAAACGGTACAGTTTGCTTTCCAGCGCCTGCTTTTGATCGGGCGTTAAAATATTGGCATAATCATTTACCAGTTTTGCAGGATTGGGAGGCGTTTTGATTACCTGCTCCAGCGAAGAACCATTTTGGCCCAAAATTGTAAGCGAACCAAATGTGGTTAACAGTAATGATAAAATGTAGGTGATTTTTTTCATGCCCTTACCCCCAAAAAAAATAATTGTTAAAGTAAATTTTGTTAGTGTTAGCTACCTAACTGAAAAAGTAAAACTTAGATAGATTGTATTTATTTACCAAATACAATGTCATCCGGCAATTCATTTTTATCAGTCGTTGCTTCGTAAGGAAATTTTTCTTTTAAGGTTTGCCCAATTTGCAACACACAGTTTTCTATTCCTGCTGGAATATGCTGATTTGTAAATTCAACGAGCATCTTATTAACCTCATTTTTCCAATAGTCACTTCCAACTTTCTGGTGGATGCCTTCATCGCCAAACAGTGCCAGTTCATGATCTTTCATTGCAATGTAAAGCAGCACTGCATTGCGATGTTGAGTTTCCTGCATTTTCAGTTTTAAAAAAATGGCTGTTGCACGTTCAAGCGGATCTACCAGTGGATTATGACTTTCCACATAAAGCCTGATCTCGCCACTGGTTTCTTTTTCTGCAATGCGGATAGCTTCCACAATCCGAGCCTGTTCCGGCGCAGAAAAAAATGGTTTCTTTTTAAAAAAAGGAAATATGCCCACGATCGTTAATTAAATTTAATTTCTATTGATTTTTCTGCACCTACATCTGACTGAAAACCGTCCATCGGCTTAAAGCCAAATAAACCGGCTACTATTTTGGTTGGAAAACTTTTTACAGAACTGTTGTAATCTGCGATAGAACCGTTAAAATCTTTACGGGCTATTTTTATGCGGCGTTCGGTTCCTTCCAACTGCGTTTGCAATCCTTCAAAAGCTGCGGTTCCCTTCAACTCGGGATATTTTTCAACTGCAATTACCAGCCGGTTGGCCGCGCCAGCCAGCTCGTCCTGGGCTGCCAACTGTTGCTTATATTTTTCAGCAGTTACATCACCGGACGAAATATTGACGGACGTTGCCTTTGCCCTTGCTTCTGTAATTTTAACCAGGGTACCTTGTTCAAAATCGGTCAGTCCCTTTACAATATTTACAACATTGGGAATAAAATCAATCCTGCGCTGGTAGGCATTTTGCACCTCATTCCATTGCAGTTTTACTTTTTCTTCCTTTGCTACCAACCCGTTGAAAGTAACGAATAGGTAGATTCCAAGGAGCACTAAAACACCTCCGATGATATAGCCGGAATAACGCTTATTCTTCATACTTGGCTTGCTTAAAATTTAACTTCAGGAGCCTTTTCTGCACCAGCATCCGCTTTGAATCCCTCTTTTGCAGAGAACCCAAAAATGCCACCCAAAATGTTCATAGGAAAAGAACGAACCTTTGTATTGTAAACGTTGATCTCATCATTGAAAACCTTGCGTGAATTTTTGATTCCGTTTTCAATGCCTTCTAACTGGCCTTGTAATTTTGTGAAATTGTCAGTTGCCTTTAAGGTTGGATAAGCTTCCACAGTAGCCAATAAACGACTCAAAGAACCGCTCAACTGACCTTGTGCTGCCTGAAATTCTGCAATTTTTTCAGGAGTTAAATTATCGGCATTGATGTTTACACTGGTTGCTTTTGCTCTTGCCTCAACAACATCCGTTAATGTTTTTTGCTCAAAATTGGCGGCACCTTTTACAGTGTTTACCAAATTCCCAACTAAGTCAGAACGGTTCTGATATTCAGTCTGCACGTTGTTCCATGCTTTTTTTACACTTTCATCCTGCTTAACCAAACCGTTGTAACCGTTGCATCCAAGAAAGCCTACAATTACTACGATGGCCAGTATTACTAATAATCCAGTACGTTTCATGTTTTTGATTTTTAATTTTTGAAATTTAAAATTAATTGATTCATTTATAAAAACAACCTCCAAAGTTGCTAAAGATTACAAAAATCAATCCTTCACATTTAGGAGGCTGTCTTATTTTATTAAGACGTTTGCAAAAATCAATTATGCTACAATTGACTAAAAATCTTATGCTTGAATTGCAGCGATACCCGGCAATACTTTTCCTTCAAAATATTCCAACATCGCACCACCACCGGTACTTACATAACTCACCTTTTCTGCAAGGTCAAATTTATTTACCGCAGCTACGCTATCGCCACCACCTACAAGGCTAAATGCACCTTTTTCTGTAGCTGCTGCAACTGCCAATGCAATTGATTTGGTGCCATTCTGAAATTTCTCCATTTCAAAAACCCCCATCGGACCGTTCCATAAAATAGTTCTTGACTTATTGATCACTTCGCTAAAAATTCCAACGGCCTTTGGGCCGATATCCAATCCCATCCAGCCATCTGGAATTTGATCACTTGGACAAACTTCCGTATTTGCGTCTGCTGCAAACTTATCTGCAATTACAGAATCTTCCGGTAAATGAATGCTTACATTTTTCTGTTTGGCTTTTTCTAAAATATCAAGGGCTGTTTGCAGTCGATCATCTTCACAAAGAGAGGTGCCAATTTTACCACCTCTTGCTTTTAAAAAAGTATAAGCCATACCACCCCCAATGATGATGTCGGTAGCTCTTTCCAATAAGTTTTCAATGATTAAAATTTTGTCGGAAACCTTTGCTCCGCCAATGATTGCGGTAAAAGGCTTTTCTGCCTGGTGCAATACTTTTTCGGCGCTGATCACTTCGCCTTCCATCAATAATCCAAACAATTTTTTATCCGCGGCAAAATATTTTGCTATTACTGCAGTGGATGCATGTGCACGATGTGCGGTGCCAAAAGCATCATTCACATACACATCGCCCAGCTTGCTCAGTTTTTCTGCAAAAGTTTCATCGCCCTTTTCTTCTTCTTTGTAGAAACGAAGATTTTCGAGTAATAAAACCTCACCGGGTTTAATCATTCCCGCAGTCATGAAAGCTTGTTCGCCAATACTATCAGTTGCAAAAAATACTTTGGTAGTATTTCCGCCATCTGCATTTAATAATTCATGAAGGTGCTTTACAAGGTGTTTCAAGGAATACTTATCAGTTGGACCATCTTTCGGACGTCCCAGATGGCTCATTAAAATTACACTGCCACCATCTGCCAATATTTTTTTTATGGTAGGAATGGTTGCGGCCATCCTGTTATCGTCGGTAATTTTAAACTCCGCATCAAGGGGAACGTTGAAGTCTACCCGAACCAACGCTTTTAAGCCTTTGAAGTTGTAATCTGAAAATTTGTTCATACTTAATTGCTCCCATTATAGCACCCACCAGACACTGGGAAATATGTTTTAAAGATTATAAATAAAAAAGGCTTTCAAAACAATTGAAAGCCTTGCACTAATAAGAACTAAAGCGTGCAGTCCTAAAAAAAGGATACACAAATTAAAAACGTTCCAAACTGGTATTCGGTACAAGGGAGTGACACAACGATGATGCCATGAAACTCTACCGCCCGTCCCCAAAGAATTATTTACTGATAAGACCAGCAAAATAATTTACGGTACGTACCAACTGAGATACATAGCTTGCTTCATTATCATACCAACTTACTGTTTTAACCAATTGCTTGTCGCCTACTGTTAAAACTTTGGTCTGGGTTGCATCGAACAGAGAACCAAAGTTTGTTCCTATTACATCTGAGCTTACAATTTCATCTGTTGTATAACCAAAACTTTCGTTGCTGGCCGCTTTCATGGCTGCATTGATTTCTTCAACAGTTACTGTTTTATTTAAAATGCTGGTTAGTTCAGTTAAAGAACCCGTGATAACCGGTACTCTTTGCGCACTACCATCCAATTTACCTTTTAACTCCGGTAACACTATACCAATTGCTTTTGCAGCACCTGTACTGTTAGGAACAATATTAGCAGCAGCAGCTCTAGCCCTGCGTAAATCACCTTTTGCATGAGGAGCATCCAGCGTATTCTGGTCATTTGTATAGGCATGAATGGTAGTCATAAGTGCAGTTGCAATTCCAAACTGGTCATTCAATACTTTAGCCATTGGAGCCAGACAGTTGGTGGTACAACTTGCACAACTAATGATTGTTTCAGAACCATCCAAAATAGCATGGTTTACGTTGAATACAACCGTTTTCAAATCGCCAGTTGCGGGTGCAGAGATAACAACTCTTTTTGCACCAGCAGTAATGTGGGCCTCTGCTTTGGCTTTATCTGTAAAGAATCCGGTGCTTTCAATCACTACATCCACCTCGTGTGTTCCCCATGGGATTTGAGCAGGATCTTTTTGAGCATATATTTTTACTTCGTGACCATTTACAATAATTGAATTTTCTGTAGAAGTAACTTCCTGTTTAAAACCACCTTGTGCACTGTCGTACTTTAATAAATGGGCCAATACCGCAGGACTGGTTAAGTCATTAATAGCAACAACATCGATTCCCTGCATGTTGTAAATTTGGCGAAATACCAAACGGCCGATGCGTCCGAATCCGTTGATGGCAACTTTTACTGTACTCATAATTGAAATTATTTTATATGTTATAAAAACGTTGCGAAGGTAAGTATCATTGGGAGATAAAAAAAGCCCGAATTTCGGGCCATGATGATTATCACAAATAATAATAGTAAAGTAATATTATAGACTGGTTGGAGTCATGTTTTTTATAAACAGGGTTAAAAAGATTTAAAAAAAGCTAACAGAAAGTGTGCTTTGTGAATGGTGAATGGTGAAATCCAGACCATTCACCTTTAACAAATGAGATAGTAAGGTTTAGTTGATTGTAAAAATCTTCTCGTCGACCGGCTTGTTGGTTTCTATTGAACTAAAAACAATTGTTCCCCGATCGTTTGTTTGAGAAAATGGAAACACAAAACCGTCTGCATTTCTTTTGAAATCACTGTAAGTATTTTCCACCTCATCCTCTCCTATTTTAACGATTGATTTTACCCGATAGAAAGTAGCGGCATCAATAAACAAAGTACTTTCTTTACCCGCAGCATTGGTCAATTTTAATTTGTAACAATCCGCACTCGCTATTTTTTCTTTTCCCAACAATTCCACTTTACTACCCTTGTCCTTATAATCTAACAACGAGCCCTGCACATCTAAAAGTCCTTGGGATGCCTTTACCTGGTCTGCCGAAACTTCTTCCGGACTAGCCTGCCCCATAAATGGCATAAAATTCCAACCCTTGGCAACATTCATTACCTGAAATCCTTCGCCCATGCCAGGTACTGAAATATCATTTCGGGATCCTACACCCTGTACAACTGTCACGGCTATTCCTACGTCAAATCCCTGTGTATTTAAATTTCCCGTCATTTTAACGGTTTTAAGCGACGCTAGTTTTTCTTTACCACCCAGTGCGGTTAAGTGTTTGTCAATAATTTCGTCTACCGTTTGCGCTTTAAGTGACTGTAGACTTACGATTGCTGCTACAGCGAGCAAACCAATTCTTAATTTTTTCATGTTTTGTTTTGTTGTGTTATGTTTGAATATTAGGTTGATACATTGCAGGCAGGATAACCGGATTAATTTGGATATTGTGAAAAACAATTTCCCTGCCATGCCCATCATTCATTTTCCGGTTGGTGGTTGTTTCAAATGTATGTGCAAATTGAATCCCGTCCACCTCTTTATAATTACTATAACAAATAAGGGATTGGGAAGCCCCCTGGTCAATGGAAACTGCGGTTGATTGCACCAGCAAATCGCTGGACAGGTCTATCCAAAACATCATTATACTTCCACCCCTGGTAGTTAACTTAATTTTATAACAAGTGTTTTCCGCTAATTGCTCTTTTCCTATCAACTCTGCCCGATGACCTTTTTCAGCATAATCTACCAACGCACCTGCAATATCCATTTCGGTTTGAATATCCCTTAAATTTTCTGAAGGAACAGGCTTTGGATCGGGCGACATTAGCGGAAAAAAAGTCCAGGCTTCCTCAGCTGTAACTACAACAACATTGTTTTCAATTTCCGTACGACTTAGTTTATCCTGTTCTTTTATAATTTTCACCTGCACATTTCCGCCATTCGTTTCTTTCATTCCCTCCATGAGAATACTTTTTACAGCAGTTAATTTATCCCTGCAGCCCCTGGCCCTGATATATTTATCAATCACTTCATCTACTGTTTTAGCAGTACTAAACTGTACTACCAGCAACAATACGATCAGCAAAGCAAACAGGAATAAATTTCTCACCTTTCAGTTTTAAAAATTAAAGATAGGGCAAATTGACATACCCAAAAAGGATAAAACGGACTTACATTTGTTTCAATTTAAACGCATCGTATGGTACAAAGCATCCCTGGAAATATTGTTGATATTTTTAGCCAGCAGATTTATTTTGGAGAAGTGACT
>JBBQQP010000147.1:0-7988 GCA_038215675.1 Chitinophagales bacterium
CGTGCCGCTGCATAATAGGGGCTTGTTTGGGTTTGATAGCGTTGCATAATTTCACTCAGAAGTTTTTCTTCATCCGCAGGTGTTATTTCTTTGCCCTTTGCTTTTAAAGAAGCCACCTGTATTTGTAACAGCGTTTTAGCAGCCTGCTCCCCGCCCATCACGGCAATTTTTGCAGTAGGCCATGCATAAATAAATCGTGGATCGTAAGCCTTGCCACACATGGCATAATTACCTGCGCCATAACTATTGCCAATGATAAAAGTAATTTTTGGAACTACTGAATTGGCGACTGCATTCACCATTTTGGCACCGTCCTTTATAATGCCGGAATGCTCACTACGGCTGCCCACCATAAAGCCGGTTACATCCTGTAAGAAAACAAGTGGTATCTTTTTCTGGTTGCAGTTCATAATAAAGCGGGCTGCTTTATCCGCACTGTCATTGTATATTACGCCCCCCAGTTGCATCTCACCTTTTTTATTTTTTACAATCAGTCGCTGGTTGGCAACAAAGCCTACTGCCCATCCATCCACACGGCCATAACCACACACAATCGTTTTGCCATATGCTTCTTTAAACTGGTCAAAGCTGCCGGCATCGGTAATGCACTCTATAATCTCCACAACATTATATGGCCTGGAGTTTCCTTCATTCATTACGCCATATATTTCATTTGCGGGTTTAGCAGGTTCAATACTTTCTGTCCGGTTAAAACCTGCATCTTCGGCCTTGCCCAGTTTACTGATGATTTTTTTTATTTGATCCAGGCAATCCCTTTCGGTATCAAATTTATAATCCGCTATTCCACTGATGGCATTGTGTGTTTCCGCACCGCCGAGTGTTTCACTGTCGGTGTCTTCGCCGATGGCTGCTTTTACAAGATAAGGCCCTGCAAGGTAAATGGAGCCATTGCCTTCTACCATCAGCGTTTCATCGCTCATGATGGGTAAGTAAGCGCCACCCGCTACGCAGGGTCCCATTACGGCTGCAATTTGTGTAATTCCCATGGCACTCATTCTGGCATTGTTGCGAAAGATGCGGCCAAAGTGTTCCTTATCCGGAAATATTTCATCCTGCATCGGCAGATATACGCCAGCACTATCCACCAGGTAAATCACCGGTAATTTATTTTCCATTGCGATTTCCTGCATGCGCAAATTCTTTTTGCCGGTAATGGGAAACCAGGCACCTGCCTTCACGGTTTGATCATTGGCGACTACAACACATTGCCGGCCACTTACATAACCAATTCCACTAACGGTGCCGCCTGCAGGGCAACCGCCTTGTTCGGCGTACATTTCATATCCGGCAAAAGCACCTATTTCTATAAATGGTTTATTATCGTCGCAAAGCCAGTTGATTCTCTCTCTGGCAGTCAGTTTGTTTCGCTCCCGTTGTCTTTCAATGGCTTTTTTTCCGCCACCTTCATAGATCGTTTCCAGCTGCTGCCTTACCTGGCTCCAGGCAAGTTTCATTGCATCTTCATTTTTGTTGAATGAGTTATCCATCTAGCATTATTTTTTTGTTAACGAGCATTTACGGGAAAATCAGCATTAACAGTCTGCCGCCACTTATTGCTGAATGACATCAAAGGTGTTATTTACTTTTAAATACCGTGGTTGTTTCTTTAAATCAAAATTAGAGCATTGGCGTGAACGCAACCAATATTAAATAGCTGGTACTTTTTGCCTAAGGTGAGATTATAATTCGTTACAATTGAATGGATAAAAATTGCAAGAAAAAAAAAGTACAAACAGTTGCATAATTGAAAAATTATCTCAATTTTTGGGTATCCTTAATAACGCCCGGTTTCTACATTGAAGTGATAAACCGAATACCTGTTTCCGAATCAGCCTTTTTTTATTTTTTATAATTTTTCTAAAACCCATTTTATGATGTCAAGTCAATTAAGTTGTCTTAAAAAAATGCGTGCCCTTAGTCTTGTTGTATTGCTGTTTGTTTTTAATAGTTGCTATTCTTACCGGGTTGCAACGCAGGCGCAGGCTGGAACCGAAACATCCGGAACGATGACTGCACATTCCCTTTTTTGGGGACTTGTAAAAAAGCCGGTCGAAATTCATACACCCACCTGCGACTCATTGGGCGTAAACGGCGTGGCTGAGGTGACCATGAAAACTAATTTGGGCTATGCGTTGATTACAGTAGTTACGCTTGGCATCTGGAGTCCAATGCAAGTGGAGTGGAAATGTAGTAAGCCATGTAAAAAATCAGGTATCTTATAAATCAATAGTTATGATAAATGTTAAAACCGGAAAAAAAGAGTGGGAGAACAGACACGAAATTTTTGTTGAGAAAATTAAAGACATGTACATCGTTGGCAATGAGCCCGACCTGGATGCACTGGATAGTTACAATGATACCACCAGAGGGCTTCAGGTTCTGGTGAAGGAAGCCATTCAGAATGATACCACATTAAGAACACTGGGAGCCGGATGGTCGTGGACAAAAATTGCTACATCCCGTGATGGAATCATGATTGATACAAAGCAGCTCAATACCACCATGCGGATTTCGGCACAAAGTGTTGTGGCAGATTATGCAGGCGAACTCAATAAGTTGCTATTTGCGCAGTGTGGCTGTGGCGTGTGGGAACTAAGTAAAGAGCTGCGCTCTAAAAATTTATCTTTAAAAACTTCGGGTGCCAGTAACGGACAAACAATTGTAGGTGCTATGTCAACTGGTGCTCATGGCTCGTCAATGGATGTAGGTGGTGTGCAGGATTATGTTTTGGGGATGCATATTATTGTAGGGCCCAACAGGCATATTTGGCTCGAAAGAAAATCAGCTCCGGTAGTATCTGATTCTTTTATTCAAAAGTTGCAGACCGAACTGGTGCAGGATGACGATTTGTTTTATGCAGCCCTCGTAAGCTTTGGAAGTTTTGGTATTATTCACGGAGTACTGGTAGAGGCGGAAGATCTTTTTTTACTGGAAACCCATATGCAACAGTTGCCTTACGACGATTCACTTAAACAGCTGATGTCAACACTCGATTTCAGCAATGCAAATTTACCCAATGGTAATGAACGACCCTTTCATTTTTCAGTATCCATCAATCCGTATAATCTTAAGAAAGGCGTTTATGTACACTCATTTTATAAAAGACCTTACCGCGAAAATTATCAGCGGCCAAAAGCAAATGATGCAGGTATTGGACCCGGCGATGATGCACCCTGTTTTATCGGGAAGCTCACCAGTGTAATTCCTGCATTGGTGCCAGGCATCGTAAATAAATTATTGGGGGGCGTTTATAAGCCATTTGAAAAGCAGTATGGAACGTTGGGTGAAATTTTTAGTAATACCACCTTACATGGAAAACTGTTGAGCGCCGCAATAGGGCTTCCACTCGACCAGGTGACAAGGGTTACGGATATACTATTCGAAATCAATAAAACACATGGTCCTTTTGTTGGACTTTTTGCCTACCGGTTTATTAAAAAGTCACGGGCTACATTGGCATTCACCCATTTTGATTATACTTGTATTCTTGAGTTGGATGGAGCTTATTCTGACGATACCAAAGATTTTTACCATACAGTATGGCAAAGGCTCGATGACGAAAATATTCCTTTTAGTTTTCATTGGGGTAAAATGAATGAACTCGATTTTGACAGAATAAGCCGAATGTATGGCGCAAACGTAGATGCCTGGATAGCTGCCCGAAACAAATTGCTTGATACAGATAGTCTTAAAGTTTTTACGAATCCTTTGTTGCAGCAATGGGGACTTGATAAAGTGATTTAGTCTTTGAATTCTATAAAGCATCAATAAAAATGTATGCGGTATTTATTGTTTTCTATCTTTTTTTGCCTGCATTCGCTTACTTTAAAATCACAATCTACGGATAGTATCATCGCCGTATTAAAATCAATTAACCAAGCTGTTGTAAATAAAACCTGCATAAGAGGTAACCTCCCGGTGATCTCCTACCGGGCGATGAATATTTTTTTGGCGGATAAAACGGGATATGTTGCCGGCAGCACAGATCTTTCGTTGTTTACCAATTATGTCACGCTAAACAGCACGGAGGGCAAGCTTACGATCAATCATAATTTTCAGAAAGCTACCGGTATTGATGAGCCGATAAAAAAGCTATTGAGTGTGGGCGTAAGTGTAAATTTCGCCAACGGTTTTGCTACCAGATTTTTAGATGATAAGTTTGAAAATGAACTTGGACTAACTTTAAACCATAAATGGTTGGGAGCAGTTAAAACACATTGCGATTATCAGACTGATCAACTTCGGAAGAAGCAATCGATGAATGCTTTGCGGGCAGCCATTTTATATTCCCTCGAAATAGAAATACGTCAACAGGAATCTGATTTTAAAAGAGCGCTTGATAATGTTGACAGCACCATTGTTCCCGGGCAAAACGCTGACACAGCAAAAGCATTGATGCTGGAAAATTTCTATCAACACCTGGCTGAGGAATATGCAGAGAAATTTGCAATGCTTCAGGCCGAAACCCTGACCCAGACAAATAATTTTAAACGGATTACAACCAGCTGGACAAGCGCTACAGTATATGTTCCGCTTTCATTTCCTGCATACACAACTGCCCCATCCTTCACGGTTCCTTTTACTGAAACGCATCCTTATCCCCTGGCGCTGATGCTGAGCCATACACGTTTGTGGGAGAGTGCTAAAGCAGGCAGATTGTTTTTTACGTTGGGTGGCTCCCTTCTTTTTAATAATTCAAAACTCAGTTATGGTCTTGAAAAAATAAGCTTAAACGACTATAAAAATCTTGGTGGTACCGATACCATTCGTTTGGCAACCATTAAAAATGACCGGGTATATATTGGAGAGTATAAAATTTTTTTAGATGCCAGGTTCGATGCCCGTATTGTCTATTTTCCTGCATCATCCCATATTGGTATTAGTTTTTTACTGGAGCAAAATACCGGTGGCTACAAGCTGCTGAATGGCAGACTGGGAATTCCAGTTGTTTTAATCAACAGTAAAAAAACGCCGGCCGTTAATATAGAATTCCAGGTACTGTTTTTTGATATAAATAAAAAAATAGCTGTTGATAAAAAACAGGGTAATAAAACGGCCATTGGTGTTAATGTGGGTATTCCATTTAGCCGGTTGATGTATTGAGATGGGAAGGCAAGGCAAGGGATAAGTTTTTAATGCGCTGGTCATAAAGAGCGACTTTGTGATTCTTCCCACGCCTTTGTAGTTTATTTTATTCATGACCATAATATCAATCGCTATGTTGGATTGAGTATTTCTCTTGCTTCTGTTTTTATTTTTCAGTTCAGATAGAAAACTTGCATAGTTCAATTTTTTCTCCGCATTTCACTTTGCCGCATAGGCATGGCATCTATCATACCAAACAGGTCTGCCGGTTGCAATATTTGCAGGGTCCGGTGTTTTTCAAATCCATCTTTGCCAATGAGTAGTACTGTGTAGTTTGCTGGTGCTACTTTATATTGCTTCCATAACATGCTTTCGTTTTCCACTACAATAATTTTTATATCTCTTTCCTTGAGCGCATTGCTGTCTTTGTTTAATAATTTTAACTGTTGCTCAACCAGTGCAGGGTGTTGGCTTTTGCCAAAAATTAATACCTGCCGGTAATTGCTATCGGGCGAATGAATTGCAGAAAACATATACAGTTGAATGAAGAGTAAGTAGATTAGGTTCATTATTTTTATTTTTCATTTGCTTTCTAAATATTTCCTTATTTATAACTACAATCGATTGTCAATTGTTTAGCGGGCATTAAAGTAAATCGATAGTAAGAATAAAATGAGTGGTCGGTTTGTGACGTGGTAGGTATCAGGTGGTAAAAATTCACCATTCACCATTCACCATTCACGATTCACGATTCACCTTTCACGATTCACCATTCACACTCACCCAAACAGTAGTTGCTTTCGTTAATTCGCCTTCTCCAGCATTTCAATATAGCTGTTCATCAACCGAAGGTATTTAACAGATTCTGCAAGGGCATTTGTTCTTTCTGTCTCGCTACCGGCGCTCCTTGCCCGAAGGCTGTTTACTTTTGCACGAATATTGGCACGGTAACTTTTATAATAAATGAACAGCAGTTTATCCTCCGCCGTTTGCATTGCGGGGAATAGCTCATTGTAGTATTGAATAAATAATTCCGACAGGTCCTGTTTTCCAAATGAATCAAGATCCATACATAAAAATGCGATCTCATTCAATACATCAATCTGGCGTAAGTCGTCGTTAAATTCTATACAGTCAAACGGCTGGGGAGTTGCCAGTAAAAAAATATTTCTCGAGTGTAAATCTCCATGGCAATCCCTGAAAAAGCCAGCCTTTAAACGGGCGGCTAAGCGTGTAGTATGCTTTTTAATAAATGCTTTGGATACCGCAATGGCATGGCTGATTATTTCACGGTCTTCCATCGTTACCTGTTCCGATAAATAATTATTTTCTGCTTCCAGATCATCGAATTTTTGTTGAATATCCAGAAAGTCTTTTTGGTAAAGGATGATGGCCGTTTTGTGAAAGGTGGCAATTTTATCTGCCAGTTTTTTTATTTCGTTGTCTGTTACATTATTATTTGTTAACAGGATATCCATTTGCCTGCTCCTGTCTATCGTATTCATTTTTACAGCGTAATCTATGATATCACCTTCTCCACCTCCAATGCAAAATTGAGACTTTCTTTCTCTTACAGGTTGCACATCCACGTAAATATGATTGGTGAGTCGTTTGTTTAATTCCACTTCTCTTTCGCAAAAGTATTTTCGTTTTTCCAGGGTATAAAAATCAAGAAAGGAGTATCGGATTGGACGCTTTATTTTATAAGTAAACCGGTCACCAATAACTACCCATGAAATATGCGTTTCTACTAAGACAGGTCTGCCAGTATTACCCGGAAATTGACCGTCCATTATCAGTTGATCAATCTGTACTTTTGTCATCTTTTTAATTGAAGGTAGTTCAATGCTTTTGCTAACAGGTCCTTAAGATTGTCATTCCCGGATCGTAAAATCAAATGCGTTTCCAACAATGGTTCCCATTGTGATTTTATTTTTTTATATACTTCAAAGTCTGCATCACTGTCGGGGCGTATTTTTTTTAGTCGTTCCTTTACAATTGCTTCAGTAGCTTTTACTTCAATAAAAAACAGGGCAGTCTTACCTTTTGCTTCTTCTATAAATTGCTGTCTGATTTTACGTTTGTAGAAAGTTGCATCCAATATTAGGTTTTTGTTTTCTTTGATGAAAAACTTCATTTTTTCAAACAGGGCATCATATACAAATGATTTTTCTTTTTCAGTATAGGTCCGGGCGGCGAGCAGCTTCTTTCGTTCTTTATCACTGTTGATATAAGTAGCTTTCATTATGTCTGCAAATTTAGCAGCGAAGAAGCTTTTTCCTGAACCTGGTAAACCCATTACAATTACAACCACGGTATTTTTTTAATTTTAAAAAGATCAAATTTTAACCCTCATTGTGCTTTAGGATTTATAAAACCAATTGAAGAGTTCATTTGCGGGCTTTGCCTGGGATAAAATTGAAATACCTCTTTCAATCTTTTTGATACCTTGCCTTTGCCCATGGCTGCGTGAGCCAGTAATAAGTTAAATGGGGCTGCTTTGGGCGACGGAATAGATTGTATTAACCAAAATAATTGTTTGGTCTCGGCAATATCAATCAGTCACATTTTACAAGGCAGGGCTTGCATTTTAAACTGTCCGATATTTTCGGACAGTTCGCTTCCTTTCTTTTTTAATTTGGCCTCTAAATTACTCCAATATTTTCTTGAACGATCCGCATTGGTTAGTACTTTGATTAAATCAATAATTGAGATGTACCTTTTTTTCTGCACGGCATCTCAAAACGTTCTCACTTTTTTGTCTTCCAATAGTTGAATGGCATATTGTTGTTTCATGACTGTAATTAAAATGGTATTGGAATATTTAATTCTTTACAAAAAACTGTGCGTTCATCCCTCGTTTTTTTCAACCTTCAAATAGC
>JBBQQP010000148.1:0-7969 GCA_038215675.1 Chitinophagales bacterium
CCTGCGCGAGACACTGGGCTTGCAGCCGGCGCCCGAATTCGCCGCCTGGTTGCAGGCGATGGGGCTGGCGGACAGCGCCGGCCGGTATACCGACACAACTGCTTTGATATTCCCAATACATGCACTTTTAATTTCGTGGAATGTTATTTAAATAAATAGTTTGATCCCTTACTATTTTTCAACTGGGTCATCTGATGGTATAAATAAAGACGCTTCACTCCCATTAAATGGACAGTTCACTCCTTCATATGGTCCAATTAGCGCCGACTGGTGTTATTTATGAAAATCAATTAAAACTATTTAATATGAAAAAAAGACAAAAATTCCAGCAGCTATTTTTCTTTGCATTAGCCGGCTTATCTCTTACAATGCTGAACTCCTCTTGTAAAGATGATGATCCTATGCCAGCACCCGTACCGAATATTGTGCAACTGGCACAATCCGATACTTCATTGACGATATTGGTATCAGCCGTTGTAAAAGCGGGGCTTGCAAACACTTTATCTACCACAGCAAACCTCACCGTTTTTGCACCCACCAATAATGCATTTAGGACTGCGGGTTTTCCGCAATCCAGGATTGATGCGTTAACCCCGGCAGAAGTTACCAGCGTATTGGTTCCTATTCTTACTTATCATGTATTGGGTAGTACAGTGACTGCGGCCAATGTGCCTGTAAGTGATGCCGTTACCACATTAAACACTAAAAAATTATTTGCATCCAGAAATGCCAATGGCGTTTTTGTTAATGGAATTAAGGTAGTAGCTGCAGATTTAACTGCATCAAACGGAGTAGTGCATGTAATTGGAAAAGTATTGGTGCCACCAACGCAATCGATTACTGAAATTGTAGTAGGGAATCCAAATTTCAGTTTGTTAAAAGCTGCTGTTATCAGGGGTGGTCTGGATGGAACTTTGGGAGGTGCAGGCAAGTTTACGGTATTTGCCCCTGTTAACGCTGGCTTTCCGGCAGCGTTGGATACAGATGCTAAAATCAACGCAGCTCCGGTAGCTACCGTTGCAGGCATAGTAACTTCTCATGCATTTGCAACTAATATTTTTGCGGGTGATTTGGTGGCAGGCAACACAGGCGCAACGGTTAATCCCGCCACGACTCTAACCATTGGTTTAGCACCTGCATCAGTGAAAATTAACGGAAGTGCTAATACTGCCTCGGCAATTACTGCTACTGATATCGTTGCCACAAATGGAGTGATTCATATCATTAATAAAGTGTTGCAATAACAGCGCCTTTAAGCCAGCAGCCAGGTGGAAACCCATTGAATCTATTCAAATTTGAACACAAGCATCAACGGCAAACAATTTGATTGTTCATCCGTTGATGCTTTTAATCTTTTATCTACATGTTTACGCACAAGTACAGATATGCTTTTGCGCTTTTGCTGTCTCTGTATACTTACCTGAATACAGAGTTTTGCAAAGTGTATTATTATTTCAATATACAAATTGATTGGTACTATGCTTTTTCTACAATTTTAATAATCACTTTACTCATTTTAGAGTCCAATAGGCTGATAGAGCCTTTTATCCGAAAAAGGTTTGATCCCGAGAAAAACAAGACCCGTTTTCCCATTCTATTTTTCTTTGCAGGTTCTATTATTTCAACAATCGTTGCAATTGGGGTAGTTGCATTTATTGGTTTGCTCATGCATTCGTTTTCGGTTCAGGAAAACATTACGCCCCTCAAGCTGAACCTGATGTATGCCTGGCTGGTCAATTTATTGTTTCACCTCATCAATACGATTGTATTTTATTTTCAGGAATATAAAACCACCAGGATTGAAGCGGAAGAGTTGAAACGCATCTCCGCACAGGCCGAGTTGCAACTGGTGAAGAGCCAGATTAATCCGCATTTTCTTTTCAATAACTTAAATGTTTTATCTGCACTGGTAATGAAAGACAATACGGAAGCAAACCGTTTTATTGAAGAATTTTCCAAGGTGTACCGCTATATTCTTACCAACCACGACAAGGAAATCGTACCCCTCAAAACTGAACTGGATTATATAAAACCTTACATTTTTTTGCTGGAAAAAAGATTTGGAGAAGGCCTGTTGGTAACAATGGATATACCTGCACATTACCTCGAACATTTTATTATCCCCGCTTCTTTACAGATGCTGATTGAAAATGCCATTAAACACAACATTGTAAGTAAAAGCAAACCATTGCATATCAATATCCATGCAAATGGCACAAAAAAAATGGTGGTTTCAAATAACTTACAACTAAAACAGTTGGTGGAAAAATCAACCGAATTTGGCTTGCAAAATATTGTAAAACGATACGAACTGGTGAGCAACGAAGAAGTGCTGATTGAAAAAAACAGCGGCTTTTTTAACGTATCCATTCCACTATTGCCGGTCATCTTAAACAGCCATTATTAGCAGCGTAAACTGGCAATTTTAAACAAGCAGCATATGAATGTATTGATTATTGAAGACGAATTACTTGCGGCTGAAAGGCTTCAGTTGCTGATTAAAAACTACGACCCATACATTACCGTGCAGGCTTGTTTAGATAGTATTGATGATACTGTTAAGTGGCTGCAAACAAAACCGCATCCAGATATTTTACTGGTGGATATTCAATTGTCGGACGGGCCGAGCTTTGAAATATTTAAGAAAGTAAGAATTCATAAGCCTGTGATTTTTACAACCGCTTATGACAATTATGCACTGGATGCTTTTCAATTGTTTAGTATTGATTATATTTTAAAACCCATCACCGCAGAGGCACTTGCGGCAGCCTTTAATAAATATAAAAATCTTTCTGCAGCATTTTTCCCGTCCGACTATTCACTGCTGACCGAACAGCTACGGGAAAACTTTTCCAATAAATACCGTAACCGCTTTTTGGCAAAAGTTGGCCAACGATCTTTTTTTGTAAAATCGGATGAGGTTGCCTGCTTTATTGCCGACAATAAAATTGTAACCCTGCTGGATAAAGCCGGTAACCGCTACCTGATTAATTATACGTTGGAAAAACTGGAGCCTTTGCTCAATCCTCAATATTTTTTCCGGCTCAACCGTAAAGTAATTGTACACAGCAATGCGATCGACCAGGTGAAGCCTTATTATAACAAGCGACTTAAATTATTGGTAAAAGGTGTGAACACTGATAACGAAATTATAGTAAGCAGAGACCGGGTGACAGATTTTAAACTATGGGCAGAAGCATGATTGGGTTAAAAAAGTGTTGAATACAGTTGTACCAAAAAAGAATTGAACGATCCGTTTTTAACCCTAAACCAACAAGTACCAATTCTGGCGAAGTCCTTCATTAAATCGATTAATAACTAATTGATCCATAAACGCATCTGCTTGCCAACTCATCTGCCATCCTATGATCTCAATACGTATCTGAATGAAAAGAAATCTTACTCAAGCGTAGGTGGTTGTATCGGAGCTGCAGGCTTTTCGCTATCATTCAAAAATCCCAGCTTCATAAAAAGTTTGCTTTTTTTAGAACCGGTTACTTCATCCCCCAATATCATCCCCCATGGTTTTAAATCTTCGACCCGATCAAAAATAACTTTTAAAATAGCTATTGCAGGAATGGATAAAAACATGCCGGATATGCCGGCCAACGCACCGCCCACCAATACCCCCAAAATTGTAATCAGGGCATTGATCTTAACTTTTGAACTTACCACTTTGGGCATGATGATATTATTATCTATAAATTGAACCACTACTAAAATTACCAGTACTCCAATAATATCGGTAATGTCTGTTGAATTGGTTAGCGTAATTAGCATACAAAATATGGAAGCTATCAACATGCCGATGTAAGGGATCATATTGAGTATAGCAGCCAACACACCCAGGAAAACTGCATATTGAATACCCAGGATAAAAAAGCCCGCTGAATTTATTGCAGCTACAATGCCCATTTCGATTATCAACCCTATCATATACCCTTGTACGATTGAGCGGGATTCTTTTAAAACCTCCATCACTCTGGCCTCATGCTCATCTTTAAACACCCCTAAAAAAAACTTTTTTATCATTCCACGGTAATACAAAATAAGAAAGGTATATACCGGTAGCAACACCAATACCATTAATGCCTGTGTTACTGAAACAACCGTATTGCCCAAAATACCGCCACCAGAATTTTTAATTTTGTCGCCAGCGGTTACCATAAAATTTGTCTGCTGAACCCTTGTAAAATGAAATTTTTGAGAGACCCATTTTTGAACCGTAATCCAATGATTGGCAAGGTGCTGTTTAATAGAAGGCAAATCCTGCATAAATCCCGATATCTGCGACGACAAAAAATAAACAATGCTTCCAATGAATAAAAGGGCTATTAAAATACCAATGATATTGGCCAGGGCCCTTGGCACTTTTTTACGCTCCAAAAAATTGGTAATTGGTAAAAGAAGGATAGCCAGCAAAATGGCAAATGCTAAGGGTACAATGATATCACTACCAATAAAAATGGCGTAGGAAATAATGGAGAGGCTGATTAGTGTGAGGCTCAGTTGCTGGTAGAATGGAGTGCGCTCTGTCTGATTCATTTTTATTTAAATATAATTAAAATGCCACCATCTGTATTGTATTTTACACAACAGATGATGGCATATTTTAGATAGGGGTGTAGTTTAAAAAATATGACTATTAAGTTCGTCAGTGGTAAATACTCATTAGTGAAGTTTTTTACCATTCACTACTGACCATTCAAATTCACGCTAATGCTTGTTAACCACCTACAAACTCTCCACCCATTTGATGACTTCCTCCTTGGTTTTGCCAATTTTCTTTTGAAGACGACCAATTAATTCATCATCTTTTCCATCTTCATACATAAGGTCATCATCTGTAAGATCGGCGTACTCTTTCTTCGCCTTTCCTTTCAATTCATTCCAGGTTCCCTTCGTTTTTAATTTCCATGTTTCCATACTAATAAATTTTATAAATTAATAATAGTTGCGTTCGGATAATCATGCGGTCCTCCGGATTACCTTCAATAAAAACGCAATGATGGCGATCACCAAAAGAATGTGTATTAGACCACCTGCATGAAAGCCCAGAAAGCCAATAGCCCAGGCTATTATTAAAATTACTGCTACGATGTATAAGAGATTTCCCATGTTAAAAATGTTTTAATTTATTTGAAAAATGTCAAAATCATGCCAATATATTAAGCCATTTTTTTATGCTTAAATTTGCCTGAAGACAGAATTCAAAAATTTGAATTGTGTAATATATTCCGCAAAATGGGCAATATTTTATTTTGCATTCATTTTGGGATATCTTCAGTAGAATTTAAGGTTGTTGGAAATTTTTCTCAACAATTATATGGATGAGTAATTCAACATTTCACGAAATAAAAACACAGCTCAGATGGACTTTATTGATTATTATCAGAAACTAGGTCTCAAGAAAGGCGCTACCGATGAGGAGATAAAAAAAGCTTACCGCAAACTGGCCAGGAAATTACATCCGGACCTTAACCCAACTGATAAGGAAGCGAATAAAAAATTTCAGGAACTGAACGAAGCCAATGAAGTATTGAGCGATCCTGAAAAAAGAAAAAAATATGATCAGTACGGTAAAGACTGGCAGCATTCGGACCAATTTGAACAAGCTCGGCAAACCGGCAGGCGATCTGCCAGTACCGGTGGGCAAGACTTTTCAGGAAGTTTTGAAGGTGGCGATTTTTCTGATTTCTTTTCTTCCATGTTTGGAGGGTCCGGAGGCAGGAGCAGCCAGGCAAAATACAAAGGCCAGGATTACAACAGCGAATTACAGCTTTCACTAAGAGATGCTTATACTACGCATCAGCAAACCTTAAATATCAATGGCAAAAGTGTAAGAATTACCATTCCGGCAGGTATTGATAATGGTCAGGTAATTAGGTTGAAGGGGTATGGTGCACCTGGCGTAAATGGCGGCCCCAATGGTGATCTGTTCATTACTTTTTCCATCGCCAACGACTTAAGATACAAGCGCCAGGGAAATGATTTACATGTAAGTGAAAGCATTGATTTATATACAGCAGTGCTGGGTGGAGATGCAACGATTGATACCATGAGCGGCAAAATAAAACTGAAGGTAAAACCCGAAACACAAAATGGAACGAAAACCAGGCTAAAGGAAAAAGGCTTTCCGGTTTATAAAAAAGAAGGTGAATTTGGAGATTTATATATCACCTACACCATTCAAATACCTACCAATCTTACTGAAAAAGAAAAAGCTTTATTTATGGAACTGGCTTCACTCACTTCTTAAAATATTTGGGATGCAAACAGAACAATTGATACTAACAGATACTTTTTGTATCAGTCACAATGTAGACTACGCCTTCATCCGATCGTTGTACGAAAATGGTTTAATTGAAATTACTACCAGGGAGGAAAAGACATTTATACCCGAAAGCAGTCTTGAGTTTACAGAGAAACTCATCCGGTTGCACAACGATTTAGAAATTAACCTGGAGGGGGTGGAAGTTGTTACTTATTTATTAGAACAATTAAAGCAGCAACAACAGGAGATCTTAAAACTACAAAACCGGCTGCGTTTTTACGAAACTTAGCCGGTTTATGTACTTGTTCAAATAAAATTTTGTAGAGAAAAAAGGGCATCCGTTTTACTCCGCTGAAGGAATAAATTTCATTGAAATCGAATTTACGCAATGCCTTGTATTCTTATTAGTGAGTCTTTCTCCAACAAACACATGCCCGAGATGCCCGCCACAATTAGCACAAATAATTTCTGTTCTGCTACCATCCGCATCGGGTAAATGCGTTACAGCTCCTGGCAATTCATCATCAAAACTTGGCCATCCGCAATGCGAATCAAATTTATCTTCAGACACATATAAGGGCGTATTACACCTTCTGCAAACATAGGTACCAGGCTGCTTGTTATCTGTATATTCTCCGGTAAATGCCCGCTCTGTTCCTTTATTGATGATTACCCGTTCTTCTTCTTTTGTTAGTTGATTGTATTCCATATTTATTTTTTGAAAGTTTGATAATAAAACAATCAATTTATATTGATTGTTCAAACTGTCTGATGAGGCTTTATTGTTTAGTATTGGTTGGGATGATATATAAAGGCACAGCGGCATGGCGCAACACTTTTTCCGCAATGCTACCCATCAACATTTTATCCAACCCATGCCTGCTATGGGTACCCATTACAATCGTGTCAACATTCAATTCTTTGGCAGCATCCAGTATAGATTGTGCACAATCGCCCTCGCCCACCAGTGTTGTAATACTTTCATCCCCAAGGTGACTTTTCGATTGGTCCAGAAAATCCTGCGAAGCCTTTTTAAATACCGTTAAATCATTCAGGATATCCAGCGAATTAAATCCACTATACCCCATAACGGGAGAATAATCCAACGATGAATAATAAGTTGGCTCTGCTACCACATGCATTAATATTACGCTGGCATTCATCCCTTTTGCGAGAGCATACCCCGCATCGGCAATTTTTTCTGCACTGGGGCTATAATCCAGTGCGATTAAAATCATTTTCATATTGCATGATTTATTTGTTATAAAAGAGAGTAAAGGTGGCCCGATAGCCAGCGGATGTTAACCGGGTTAAGCTTATATCATTTAAATATTCTTCACCACAAAAAGCTGCATTTCAGCCAACCATCTTTAACAACTGTTGCGCCAATATGCACTTCTCTACCAAAACCAGCAATCGCCTTATACATATTGCACCAACTTACGCCTGTGCTGCAGGGCCGCCAAAAGTAAATGGTACTTCAATCTGCTCCAGATCCTGTATGGTACCATTGGCTGCTTCAAATTTATTTACATTCTCAATCAACGCCTTCATAAAACGCTTGGCATGAAACGGTGTCAAAATGATCCTGCTTTTTACCTTGCTCTTGGGAGTGCCAGGCATTACGTTTACAAAATCAATTACAAATTCTGCATGGCTGTGCGTTATAATTGCAAGATTGGCATAGCTGCCTTC
>JBBQQP010000149.1:0-7940 GCA_038215675.1 Chitinophagales bacterium
TTAAAGGGCAGGTTGTACAATTCACCCTGGTAGTTTGCCACCGGTGAATTGGTGTACCGGTTAAATTCAACAAAGCCATTTACATAATCCCAGATAGCTTTATCGTTCGTATGAAAAATATGTGCTCCATACCAATGTATATTAATTCCATGTTCATTTTTGCAATAAATATTTCCGCCTGCATGATGGCGACGGTCAATTACCAGGCAGCGCAAACCTTTTTCTGCAGCCTGGTGGGCAAATGTTGCACCGAATAATCCGGCCCCCACAATTAAAAAATCATATTGTTTCATTGCTTAAGTTTTGAGTTTTGGTAGTTTTCAGTTTAGACCGAATAGTTAAAAAGTAATCATTTAACGCATCATCCAGGGATGGCATAAGGTTGTATTTATTACTGCCCAAAGCTGAGAAAACCGGAAGTTTTGCACGTGCCGGCATATTATAACCAGGTACTACCAAGGCATGGTTTAGATCTGTATAACTAATTATTTTTTTTGCGAACTGATACCAGGTAAGGCAGTCTTTATTTGCCAGGTGCCAGGTACCGACTGCGTTATCAATCAATAAATCAAGACTGGCGTGTACGAGGTGCGCTACATAGGTAGGCGAGATAAATATATCGTTTGAGACAGTAAAAATTTTTCCAGCCTTTAGCGTATCAAGTAGTTGATGCACAAAATTAAATTCATCCCACGGACTAAAAAAAGCTGCAGTTCTAATCATTAGTGTATCAGGATAATTTTTGGAAATTGCGAGCTCAGCAAGTTGTTTACTTTGTCCGTATGTGTTGAGTGGATTTGAAAAATCCTCTTCGGTATACGGGTGCCGCTTGTTGCCATCAAAAACAAGATCCGAGGAAAAGGATACCAATCTCACATTGTGTAGCAGGCATATTTTTGCCAGCATTTCAGCGCCCAGATAGTTTGTTTTATAACAGGTATCCTTGTTGTTTTCCGCTTCGTCTACGTTCACATAACCGGCCGCATTTATAATTGCCCATGGATGATATTGGCTGATCATAGAAATCAGAACACTTTCATTGCAGATGTCGGCCTCTTCTCTCCCCAATAGAATATGCAGGATATTTCTTTCCAGACAAATTTTCGAAAATGCCTTTCCTAAAGTTCCGGTCTTTCCTATTATGATTAAAGGGTGTTTTGAATTAGTGCGAGCATCCGGTATTTTATTATCGCTCTTTGTATAGTACCGGGAATCAAGTTGCCACCAACCGGCCGGGGTTAGTAAGTTTTTATTGTAAACCTCTTGGCTACTCAGGCTTCTAAGCAACAACGCCAGGGCAGTAGGGCGCAGGTAACCAGCGCTAATATCAAATGCTCCTGCTTCATAATTACCGGAATCATCCGTTAGCAATTTGTTCCATCCAAAAGAACCAAATAATGCCCATGATGTAACAGCAATCATTTCTACTCCCTCTTTTTTTAACTTACATGCAATTTCATAAACATGACTAAACCACCTTAGCTGTTCTTCACGGGTACAATTTAAATGTGCCTCCGTTATGGCAATAGGAATTTTGTATCGGTTCCACATTTCACTTAACAAATGTGCTAGTCCGTGCGGCTCCACCATTTGCACCCTGATGGCTTCTACATCTGCGTACTTGTGCAGGTCGTTACCGCCTGCAGAATCCGCCGGATATTGTTCTAAATTTTCATCAAGAAATCTTTCAGATGTTATGTAGTGGTTAACGCCAATTATATCCGGAGGGCAAATATTATCAGTAAAAAACTGTAGTTTTTCTTTTTTTATTCCTAAACGAATCGCATGTTCCCATAAAGGATGCGCTTGTGTAAATTTGCCGCAAAGTAAATCATACGTTAGCCAGCGCCGGTTGTTTTCAAAATTTGCCTGGTAAGAAAGCAAGGGTGTACTATATGTCTTTCCAAGATCCTCCGTTTGTACAAATTTTGCATCAGGATTAATTTTTCGAATTTGCTGCATAGCCAAAACGGAAGCCTTCAATTCGTTTAAGAGGATGTTAAGAAAGCTTACATCATTTTTTTTATGCGGATACCAAAGCCCATACAAACCTGAAAATCTTGCTGTGGTCAAAGGCTCGTTTACAGGTGTATAATATTGAATCCATGGAAACCTGGCTGCAACTTTATGGGCATAAGCGGCAAACAGCTCCGGGAAATCATCCTCCAAAAGATTTGTAAAAGAAGGGCCACTGCCATGATGTAGCAGGCCTGCAATGGGCGTAATGTTATTTGATCTTAACTCCTCCAACCTGGCTTCCGTCCATGACCAATCTATTGTTGTGCGTTGAGATGGCTGGTGCTTCTCCCACAGTATGGGGAATCGGATTTTTTTTATTCCCAGATCAGGAAGTACATTAAAATAGGAAGGATTTTGATATAGGCCTGCAAATAGAAACTGGTCCAGGTAACGATCACCCAGCCGGTTAATGGTACATTCAACGCCACCCCAAATTTCAGGTAAATTGGTTGTTAATTGATTCATGCTGTAAGCGGTTTATCTTATGCAACTGATTTCAACTTCCTGTTTTCCGTTCCTCTCGTATTTGCCAACAGGGCTTCCGAAATTCTGTTCATCATCTGCCCGGCAGTATAGTCCCACGAAACATTTTCTAAAAAGGAATCTACTTTTGTAAGCCAGCGTTTAACTTCAGCAGGCTTTTTTGAAAATTCCTTTTCTGCAGCAGCAATAAAAGTGTCGGCGTCATCTGCGATGTACACCAATTTATTATCTGCATAAGGTGAAACAACATCCGTTATAGAGGTTGAAATAACGGGTTTACCTGCCGCCAGGTATTCCGGCGTTTTGGTCGGACTGATATATTTTGTAGATTCATTTTTTTCAAATGGTATCGTAGCAATATCCCAACCCGAAAGATAAAACGGTAACTCATTGTATGATTTGCTGCCGAGGTAATGAATATTAGAAAGTTTTGGCAGATCATCCGGGTTAATTTTCACAACAGGACCTACAAGCACGAGTTGCCACTCCGGTCTTTTTTCAGCAACTTCTTTTATCATTTTTATATTAAACCTTTCATCAATAACACCATAAAACCCAAATCGAAGTGGTGGTATGCCTTTTTGATCTGAAGGTTCAAGCAGCGTTTTACGAGCCTGCGAAAAATGTGCTTTATCAATACTGCTTGGAAAAGAGAAAATGTTGTGATGGCCATTCTTTTTGGCTTCATATAAACTGTGTCCTCCTGTAAAAACTACCTGCGCTCTGCTGAATAACTCTGCCTCCATTATTTTAAGCTCCGCCGGGGCAAATTTAAAAGCGGCCAGCTCATCCATGCAATCATAAATGATCATTTTTGGTTTCAGGTGACTACTGATTTTTAATGCCATTGGTGTATAATACCATGCTATATAGTCAGTAATATTTTTATTAACGAACAACAGATTGATCAGCTGCTTTTGCCGGTCACGGATGGATGAATTGTCTTGTGATTTTTCATTTAACATTGGTGTCACTAACCATACATTTTCATCAGTTAACCTGATGCAATATGTATCGCCTGTGTTATGAAAAACAGGCTCTTCAATATAAAAGGTTCTGAATTGTTTTGCAAACCTGCTCATTAAATGCTGGGGGCGCTGGTACACAAAATCCCATCTTAGATGTGAAAAACATACTAAATCAGTACCTGCAACTTTATTCATTTCCTGCTGATGTTGATTGTTTACCATTCTTATATAATTTATTAGTTTAGAATATTTGAATATTTAACAATGCCAGATTAAACTGCTGTTAGTTCGTTCAGTCCGATACGTTTAAAAAATAATGACCATGATTACTCACTCAAATACATTGCGCTTTACCGGAAGCAAAAAATGGTTAAGCATTGTGCTTAGGAAAAACGATCAACTTTGAAAATCTTTACCAACAGAATTAAAAACACAAAACTTAATTCGATCCGGTATTGAAAATTTTTAAGAGAATTTTATGAATCTGAAAATTGTATAAAATAAACATGCCAGTTTACCTACCGTATAAACACTGGAAAAGTGTGGAAACATCTTTTATTATACTGGAATGGTGTAGAAAAATATCCTCAAAAATTATAAAAATGAGAATCTTATAATTTAACAAAATCAAAAGAATAAAATTTCAAAGCCGGCGTTTAATTTATATCTCATACGTTAAGAAAATTCCAATTAAAAATGAAGCCTGATACTAAGATTTTAAAAACCGCAGATGACCCTCAAATGTCGCAAAGATGGTCAGAAGAAAAGATCAATGCCTGGTACAATAAAAATGCCTGGCCGGTTGGATGTAATTACATCCCACAATACGCAATAAACCAGCTGGAAATGTGGCAGGAAGATAGTTTTGATGCCACCATTATTGACAAAGAATTAGGCTGGGCAGCTACGCTGGGCTTTAACACCGTAAGGGTTTTTTTACATCATCTTTTGTGGGAACAAGACAGTAAGGGCTTTTTAGCCCGTATGGATATTTTTTTGACGGTAGCGGCCAGGTATAATATTAAAACGATGTTTGTTTTATTCGATGCGGTTTGGGACCCTTTTCCTAAAACCGGCAAACAGCCTGAACCTAAAAATTATGTACATAATTCAGGTTGGGTACAATGCCCTGGTTATGATGTGCTAAATAACCCGGATAAATACGACGGCTTGTATGATTATGTTTATGGTGTAATCAATCACTTTAAAGATGACAGCAGGGTTTTAATTTGGGATCTGTTCAATGAACCTGATAATATGAATCTGGCCAGCTACAAAGATGATAATTATGCATTTCACAAGGCGGAATTATCGATGAACTTATTGAAGAAAGCTATCCTGTGGGTGCGGGCTATCAATCCAATTCAGCCAATTACAATGGCACCGTGGCAGTTTGACTGGAGCGATCCGGCCAAATTAACTGCCCTTGATAATTACATGTTCACCCATTCGGATATTATTTCTTTTCATTGCTATGAAGATAAGGTGGGTATAGAAAAAAGAATAAAAGATCTTAAAAGATATAACCGGCCAATATTGTGCACAGAGTACATGGCCCGACCGTTCAACAGTACCTTTCAAAAAATACTTCCCGTACTCAAGAAGCATAATGTGGGTGCTTATAACTGGGGCTTTGTTGCAGGCAAATCACAAACCCATTGCCCATGGGATTCGTGGCAGCAGCCTTACTCCCTGGAGCCACCTGTATGGTTTCATGATGTGTACCGGCCGGATGGTGAACCCTATGATAAAAAGGAAGTAGCCTACCTGATGAAATTCAATAGGCTCAACATACAACAAGCAACCTCTGGTAAGAGGGCGTAACAAACGCTGGAATTGTTTGGACATTAAAGGGCGGCAGCACAACCATTATTTGGCCGACGTAATTGCATTGAGTAGAAAAATGAAATAATAATAAAGAACATTGTTTTAGAGTTGGCAGGTATTCCTGTCAACTTTTTTGTTTTAAATAATGATTAAACAGCCGGTAACATATCCATAAAACTCATCCGGTAATTTTGGATGGTGTCGCAGCCGATTACCAGCGCTTCTTTCATTCCATTTCTTTATCGGCCATTGCTAAAATTTTTGTTTAACAGCAGTTGCATAGGTATGGTTAAAAAGTAAAACAACCGAAGAAGCCATTCAAACCTGGGTACAAAATAAGGTCTGTCAAACAGTTAGGACCTGTGGAATTTGATTACAAATTGTGTAATGATTTACCCATAATATCTAATGTGTACAATAACCTTCGAGCAATTTAATCGGCATGTATTTCGTAAATTATAAATTGAAACAATTTTTAATTTAAAAAATTTATTTTATGCTCCAGCAAACTAACAACGATCCAATGCAGGATGATGAAGCAATCCTCTTTGGTGGAGATCAGGACACAGCTCTAAATTCAGATTCTCAAAACAGTGTTGTGAATGCAGATGATCAAATGATGGATTACGATGAAGAAGTCAACACAGATGATGAATTATCGCCAATTTCGTCAGACGAACAGGCAGACGATGAAGAAATGGAAGATGTTGAAGAAAACTCAAACGACGAAGAAATGGAAGAAGTTGAGGAAGACGTAGAAGACGTAGAGGAAGAAAGCCCGGAAATTGGTGACGACGCGGAAGAAATGGATGAAACTGATCCCCGGATGTAGTGTTACTACATTCTTTTTACAAAAGCCGGTTTATTTGATAAACCGGCTTTTGCATTTTTTTATAAAAATAGTTATTGAATTGTACCAGAATGATTCCTGTGAAATCATTGCCTGTCATGCCAGAATTCTGATTCGGAAATGGCGTCTGTAATTTTATAATACTTGTGAAAATGGAGTTACCCAATACAAAGGTTTTAACTTTTCGCCATTTTAATTTAACCATAATGAGCATTTTGTAATTCAATGGAAATAGTTTACGAAATGATTTAAGAAAAATGTTGGCATACTTATTACAAGAAAATATAAAGAAGATTGGAAAGCAAATAAATTCCATTTCTTTAAAATTTTATGATCGTATCATCACATCAGAAAGGCTGGAAAATCATAACCCAACGTTCACATGGATTGCTGGCAGCAATGATAGGATATCAATACGATATTGATTTACCTGTGGAAATTATGGTTCCTGCACTTCTTGCAATTGCAGAACATGATGATGGCGTAACAGAAACGCTGGCCCAACAAAATCTTACGGAGGCCGGTGCTCCACGAAACTTTACAGTTAAGGATGGCAACACTAAAACCAACTTAACCCCAATGCTTAGCCTGATGGAAATTGGAAGCTCCAAAAGTCAATTGAATGGTTTGCTCACTTCCCTACATATCAAATTTTTATACGATGGCGATAAACGAAAAACAGATAAGGGGCTGGATAATTTTTTGAAAGACCAGGAGAAATACAGAGCAACTGTTTTGAAAAATTTAAACATCGATAAAAAATATGCTGATCGGTTGTACCGGTTTTTAGAATGGAGTGATGCCTTCTCGCTATTAATTTGTTTGGATAAGATACAACCGCAGGAAAGGAAAATGGAAATTTCGCAAAGTCCCGATGGTGATATGAATACGGTACACTATAAACCAGATAAACATATTTGTGTAGAACCCTGGCCATTTAAAAGTTCGAAATTTGACGTATTTTATGAGTTTAAAATTTTAGGGCAATTACAATTTAAATCAATTGAGAATTTCAATGAGGTTTGTAAAGCTGCTAAAGTAGAACAGGAGGTATTTACCTTTTCCAAATAGGTTATCCCAAAGATTAAAATCAAAAAAATGAAAAATCAACCTATAAAAAAAAGTAACAATCGTTTTTAAAAATTTGCGTCTAAAGTTTCCAAAGCCACAGGGAGCAGTTACGCTTTCATTTTTGCATTTACTTTTATCGTTGTATGGGCAATCACCGGACCTGCCTTTCATTTCTCTGCGAGCTGGCAGATGGTTATAAATACCTCGACAACCATTATCACCTTCCTTATGGTTTTTATAATTCAGAAAGCACAGAACAAAGATTCTCTTGCCATACAATTAAAATTGAATGCGTTAGTAGCAGCCCACGAGTTCGCAAGCAACCGATTGGTAGATGTAGAGAATATGACAGAGGAAGAATTACGGGTGATACAAAAATATTACACCAAACTAAGCGATTTTACCACACAGGAAGAAAGTCTTCAGCAATCGCACTCTATAGATGAGGCTTGTGAACAACACAATTTAAAAAAAGAAATGGAGCTGGAATTGAATAATAAATTGGGTTTAAATAAACGAAACGATTAAAAGATAACTTGGTAAACAAACAAACAAAAGTTCTTTATTTGCGGTTTGGTGAAGTTAAATTAGATCTGATTTAAATTTTAATCTTTCACTCAATTTGAACCAACCCTGGTTCTTTTTTTTTTAATATTAAATGATCAATCTCACCCATAATACCAAAGCTAATATTATCAATGCCAATTATTTAGGCTAAACCC
>JBBQQP010000150.1:0-7920 GCA_038215675.1 Chitinophagales bacterium
GAGCGGTCGTCTGATGGTATTAGCTACACCACGATTGGTAAGGTAAAAGCAAGCGGTAACAGCAGCCTCCGATTGGACTACAATTTTACAGATAACGCTACATTGGCCGGAAGCAATTTCTACCGCTTAAAACAAGTGGACGTTGATGGCAAAATTCAATACAGCCAGATAAGACTGGTAAAATTTGATCAGAGCGAGTTCGTTGTTGTATATCCAAATCCTTCCGTAAATGAGGCTAAAATTAAATTCGCCGGTAACAACTGGATTAACAAATCAGCCATTATCAACGTGTTAACAATTGACGGAAAACTGGCAGCTCAAAAAAGGATTGGCAAATTGAACCAGGTAGAAACAATCGACGTATCCAAATTCGCAACAGGTTCCTATATCGTTCAAATAGTTACAGGTGCTGAAGTGATTAATAAACCGATTCAGATTCGTCATCAATAAAAAACAAGACGTAGCATTTAATAATTTAGAAGCCGTGGCCTTTGTAAAAAAGGGGCACGGCTTTTTTTTATCGACTTCATGAATCTATATCAGTGAATTCTGGGGACGGTGAAGGTTTAGCCGGAAGCTGACTCCCAAACTGGTTAATTATAACAGCCGGCAACAAATTAAAATGCAACCGGTATCATGGTATTAACACGAACAAGGATAAAATTATATTAAACCGCTTCTGTAACAGTCCCTGTTTTCACTTCCTCAATGGTTCTGTTCAGCCGGCTTCTTTCTGCAGCGAAGGCCATTAAATGACTTTCGATAGACACATCGATGCTGGAGCTTAAAAGCGTTTCGTCCTGCTGGCCAATGGCTTGCACCCAATCCCTTACAAGGCTATGATCTCCCCCGCCGTGTTCATCAGTTACCATCTTCCAGGACACTTTTTTTCTGGTTTTGAAATCCGTCATTACGAAGGTTTCCATATCGCCCACAATATCTCCTTGCGAACCCATGATACGGGTGATTCTGCCTTGGTAAGAAACATGCGCTTCCATTGAAAACGCCGCAGTGATTCCATTTTCAAAAAGCATATTTACAGTTAGATGATCGGGCTGGTCATTGTCCATACGGTACACACAGCGACCATAATCGGTGGTCTTCAACTTTTCCAGGATCAACTCATCCCATTTGGATTTATCTTCCGGCAAATCAAATACGTATAACCGCTTTTTATCCCGCAGATAGATCTGTAGCGCTGAATATGGACAGGAGTCCTCTACACTACATCCGCCGGTACATCTATCTGTGCTTCCTTCCGGTGCATTGGCATTGGTAAACCATCGAAGGTTGCCAAAGCAATGTACATCATGCGCCTCGCTATTGACCAGCCAGCGGATAATATCGGTATCATGGCAAGATTTCGCCAGCACAATTGGCGTTGCAAGTTTACTGTTTTTCCATTTACCCCTCACATATGAATGGCTCATATGGACCTGCTCGATGGGCTCCATATGTTGGATACTTATTATTTTACCAATCAGTCCTGCATCGAGTACTTCCTTCAACTGCCTGAAATAAGGCGAATAGCGCAATACATGGCATACAGCCACAATTTGTCCGCTCTCCTTCGCCTTCTTCAAAATCAACCTGCATTCCTCTTCTGTTGGTGCAATGGGCTTTTCCAGTAAAATATCGTAGCCCGCCGCCAATGCTGCCAGGCATGGTAGTGTATGTAAATTATCCGGCGTAGCAATAATAATTGCATCTGCAAATTTTTTTTTCGCGAAAACAGCTTTCCAGTCTTCAAAGCAATGATCAATACTTAACTGGTGATTCATTTTGGCCTTTCTTCTCCTTCCCCGGTCGGGTTCAGCAACGGCAACTATTTTTAACTCGTCCGGGTTCTGAATGGCGTAGTCAGCATAAATAGATCCACGATGTCCGGCTCCAATTAAAATAGCAGTAACAGGCTGACTCATTTTCCGGTGGCGGGGATTTGCAAAAACATTGTCATGCAGGCCAAAAAGCCCGGCCATTTCCTTCCATTTTAAAACGGCATTTTTTTGAACGTTGTTGGTTGCGTTGGTTAAGGAGCGTAAAAATTTTCTGGCTGTAATGAACTGGCGTAGCGACATATCTCTTTTTTTAGTGATTCAATCAACGGTGACCGTGCAAATTTACTACCAAGGTCTAACTGGTCAACATTTTACAAGGTGATTTTAATCAAATTCTAATACTAGGTTAATGAACTACTAATAACAGGGCTTTAATATTGTACTTGTAAGAAATGCGTTGATCCCTATTAGTGGGTTAAGTGACAACAATCTGTTTTGCCGGTAAGACGCAAATCGAAATTATTCATTGCAAAAAATATTTTATATGTACAAGACTTTCATTTTATCAACCATTCTTTTTTCCTGGGGAATTACAAAAGGGCAATCTATAGAAGAGGCTACGAAACAGGTATATTATGAGCGGTATGAATCGGCTAAGAATACGCTTCAGTCGATGATTGAAAAAGATGCCGATTCACCTGATGCGCTGTATTGGCTGGCAGAGATTTATTTAAAACAAGAAAAAACGGATTCTGCCTTTTTGTTGTTAGATGGCAAAGCAAAAAACCTGTTAAGCACAACCTATTCTAAAAAAGAATCGCCACTTGTTTACATCGGATGGGCGCATACATTGCTGGATACCGGCAAAACAGCGGAGGCCAGAAAGCTGATGGAAGAAGTTGTAACAGGTACTAAGAATAAGAACCCCCTGGCGTTGTGGGCCATTGCAAGAGCAAACATTGACAGCAAAAACGGGGATGTTAAATGGGCGCTGGAATTGCTGGAGCAGGCTGCAAAAAAAGACAAGAAAAACCCAGCCATATTTATTGCAATGGGTGATGCATATCGCAAATTGATGGACGGGTCAAATGCAGTACTCAGTTATGATAAAGCCCTGCAGGCAGAGGATCAATATGCAGAAGCAATTTACAGTAAGGGAAAAATTTACAAAACACAAAACAACCCCGACACCTTCCTGGACTACTTTGAAAGGGCTGTTGAGGCAGACAGCAGTTATGCGCCTGCGTTATATGAATTATATGCTTTTTACTTTTTTAAAGACGTAAATAAAGCCCAAAAATACCTGGACGCTTATATCACTCATTCCGACCCTGACCCGCAACACAATTACCTGAAAGCTGATTTGTTTTATGTATCGAAAAAATATTCCGATGCCATTGAAGAAGCCGACGAAATTATAAAAAAGGCAGGGCCAGATGCGCAACCAAGATTGTACAAACTGATGGCTTATAGTTATGCGGCCAATGGTGATTCTGTTACCGCACTAAAGGATATCAACACTTATTTTCAACAACAAGACAGCACCCAATTTGTGGCAAAAGATTACGCATTAAAGGCTGCATTGGTGGAGAACGTGAGTGATGACAAAACGGAAGCGATCGGTTGGTACAGAAAAGCATTTACGCTGGAAAAAGACAGCCTGGAAAAACTGGATTATATGGTGAGCCTTGCAGATTTACAAAAAGAAGCAGGCAACCGGGAAAAGGAAGCCACCTGGAGGGAACGGATTTATCTCACAAAGCCCAACCCAACTAATCTCGATATTTACAAATGGGGTATGGCGTTATACGCTGACAAAGAGTACTTAAAAGCCGATAGCGTGTTTGCCATTTACGAAGAAAAATATCCCGACCATATACATGGATATTTATGGCGTGCAAGAAGTACAGCACTTGCTGATACTTCCATGAAGGAAGGGCTTGCAGTACCGCATTTTAAAAAACTGATTGAGATAGCTTCAGCAGACACGGTTAAAAATAGAGCCGTTTTATTAACCGCTTATGAGTACCTCGGGGGATATGAAGCCAATATCACAAAGGATTATACAGCATCAGTTGGCTACTTTGAAAAATTGCTTGAACTGGATCCCGGAAATGTGGATGCCAGGAAGAATAAAGATCTTTTGACAAAATGGATTGAACAGGGGAAAGGCACTCAATAAAAAGCTTCATCGGTTTTGGTTTTGGTTTTGATTTTGGTTTTGGTTTTGGTTTTGGTTTTTTAGGTGAAAATACCGACCCGTAATCGGGTTGGTATTTTTTTCTGCTTCTTTTCCCTGAAGCATCCTGTTTTTATAAATAATGAAATAATTAAAAATTATCTTTTTCATATTTTCCAATACAGTTTAATTAAGACATGCCCGGTTAGTGATCAACTGCCGCCGTGTTGTTACTTAAAAACCGGACTTTGGATTTTCCTGGAAAAACATCAAGTGACGAATTGAGCCAGGAACGAATTTCATCAATATATTCATGAACGCTAAAAACATTCCAATGCCGTCCACTGGTTCAAACAGATAAATTCACCAAATCAATTTTAATATGAACACCAATCTCGATATCAAACTACCAAAAGACCTTACCAAAATTGACAGCAACGATTTCGGCGAGCTGATCTGGTGGTGCAATCACCTTTGCATAACTCCTGAAAAGCTTTTGAAAACTATCACCGTCATTGGATCTTCTGCAACAGCCGTTAGAAAATATTTGCATAAATGATCTCCAGTACCTGGTATTAAAATACCCGTACAAACAGCTCCACTCACAATTGTTTTGTTAGGCCTAAATTCATGTATGATGAATGGTAGATAATGAAATATTGACCATTTGCTACTGACCATTCACATTTAACTTAACGCTCATTTCAATTTTTGCCGCTTTACATTCAACACACTATAGTAAAAAAGGGAGCTGCCTGTTATTTCCAGACAACTCCCTTTATAGCAAGCAAACGCAGGCATTAACTAAACCAATTGACCCACTTCTACTAATTCGCCCATATTTCTGGTGCTTTCTTTTTGTTCTTTTACAGCCAGATTTTCAACTGGTGCATCAAAGTTTTGCGGGTATAAATTCCGAAGGAAATCATTGGCCCAAAAGTCAATATTATAATGGGTTACCTGTTCGTATAAACGTTGCATCCGCATTTGCTTATCACTATCACTGAGTGTAAGCGCCTGTAAAAGTCCATCTTTTAATGATTGTAAATCGTATGGATTGGTTAAAATGGCATAGTGCAATTCCACGGCCGCCCCGGCAAATTCAGACAGTATTAATACACCAGCAGAACCTTCAATTTGTCCTTGTACGGCTATATATTCTTTGGCTACCAGGTTGAGACCATCCCGCAAAGGTGTTATCCAGGCAATATCGGCTACTGCATAATAAGTAATGATTTCTTCAAACGGGAAGGATCTTAAAATCAAGCGGATGGGTATCCAATTCATATTGGAATATTTACCATTGATGCGGCCAACAGCATGTTCTACATCATGCTGAATTTTATCATAAATCTTCATCCCCTGTGCAGGTGGTGTGCAAATCTGTACCAACTCTATCTTGCCATGAAACTCCGGATAGTCATCCAGAAATTGTTCAAACGCCAGCACTTTTTCCAACGGACCTTTTACATAATCCAACCGTTCCACACTCAACACCACTTTCTTTCCTGCGGTCTGCTGTTTCATGGCTTTAATCTTTTCCAATGTTCCATGCAGTTGCAATACTTCGCCGATGTAATCTACCTGAATCCCCACAGGGTTGGCGCCCATTTTTACTACCCGGTTATTTACCCGGATACTGGTAGTCATTTTTTGAACACCCAATGCTGTGCTATATGTAAGAAAGCGGGGGGCTGAATTTGTTTCTTCCAGTACTTCTACCGGGAACAAACTTTTTACCACATCCATGAAATTTTCAACATAGCGTGGTATGTGAAATCCGATATAGTCACATTGAAGCAAACTGCCAATGATTTCTCTTCGCCATGGCAAAATATTAAAGGTATTGGCGGCCGGAAAAGCAGTGTGGTGAAAAAATCCGATTTTAAGATCAGACCGCAATTCCCTCAATAAGCCAGGTACCAGCCAAAGGTTATAATCATGAATCCAAACGATGGCACCATAATCGGCCTGCTCTGCTGCTTTGATGGCAAACAGCCGGTTGATATTTACGAAATGATCCCAGTGATGGTGATTGAATTTTGCCTTGTTGGTAAATGAAAAGATAATTGGCCAGAATGCCTCCTTGGCAAATGATTTATAAAAAATATCTACTTCGCCTTTTGTTAACCCGATCCTGCTGGCCATAAGGTTGGGATATTTTTCTTTATCGATGTACACATTGCGCAGCAATTCTCCACTGGTCTTCACATCTTCCCAGGCAATCCAAACACCGCTACGACCATTGTGAAAAAAGTTTTGCAATGTTGGTAGGATGCCATTGGGGCTTTTCGGTGCTACCTGTTCAGCTACCCCGTTAATAGTTTTTACTTCGTAAGGAAAACGGTGATACATTAAAACCAGCTGTGGCGAGGTAGTATTTTCGAGCTGTTTAATTTCCTCCCGGATATTACTTGTATAATGCGAAAGGCGTTCAAAGCTTTTAATGCCTTCTAATATGCCGCCTGCTCCTGCATCCCTTGCTATCAATATGTTGGGAATTTCCGCGACCATTTCCACCAATTTTAATTCCGACTTTCCTACAGCAACGCCTTTAAAGCCACATTGATACATAGATAAATCATTCAATGTGTCGCCCGCTACCAGCACTGATTCTGCATCGGCTTTTAAATAGTTCACCAAACTTAAAAGGGTGCTTCCTTTGTTAACACCCTTTGGTAATACATCCAGAAATTTACCTGCCGAATAAATTACTTCACAGTCTATTTCGGCCACTTTCGCTCTTACGGTTTCAATCAGGTTTACATCATCGGTATAAAAAGAACTACGGCGTTGCTGCGGTACTTCCTGGTAACGTAATCCCGGCAAATCGCCGAGACATTCGAGTATTTTAATCCTGCCGGGCCAGTTTTTTTCGATGTCGTTCTGCAGAGGCTCTATCGCCTCCAGCGTATGACCGTTTACAACAGTTGCACCTACATCGCAAATAATAAAATCAGGATTGGGGATGATGGGATCATTTAGTAACGGAATCACCGTTTCAAGGCCACGGCCGGTTACAAAAATCAAACGAATGGATTTATCTTTTCTAATCAAACGATAGAGTTGTTGCTTGTGCAAACTCTTTCCTCCCAGGAAGGTTCCATCAAGGTCTGTTGCTAATATCATGCTTGCAAATTTTAGTTGTGTGAAACGGCGGCGTTCATTGTCGTTTTTAACTAACCACCCTACCCCGTTTATCGTAAATATTTTTCTATCAGTTTAAATTCGTGAAACGGACTTGCGTGCAGATGGAGTATCCGATAAATGCTGTTGATAACCGGTAAATCAGTCTGTAGATTTTTTGCCAGCGGAGCCAGTTCATTTGAAGCGTTGTAACCCTCTGCCACCATCTCCATCACATTCAATGCATTGGATACTTTAATTCCCCTGCCAACCAGTTTACCGAGCGTTTTGTTTCGGCTATACTCCGAGTAAGCTGTCACCAGCAAATCACCGTAGTATGCAGAATCAAATAAATCACGCTGGCGGGGACACACCTCCGCTAAAAAGTTATTGATTTCCCGCATGGCATTGCAGGTAAGTACAGCCTGAAAATTTTCTCCATAATTGAGTCCATTTGCAATGCCGGTTGCAATGCCAATGATATTTTTAAGGATGGCTACATATTCAACACCTTCGGGATCATCATTTACAACGGGACGGATATACTTCAGTTGTATATTTGTAGCTAGATCCTGTGCATTCTGCAAATGCCTTGCTGAAATGGTAACATACGTATTTCGTTCCATTGCAATTTCTTCTGCATGGCAGGGGCCTCCAATTACAATAACGAAATTATTTTGAGGGAATATAGTTTGCAAAAACCGGCCTGGAGTCATTCCTGTACCTTTTACAATTCCCTTGATGGAAACGGCCAGTTGTTTATCCAGCAGCCATTCCGGCTCAATGCCGTCAACTACCTGCTTCAAATAGGCGGATGGCACTGCAAATAAAATAACT
>JBBQQP010000151.1:0-7910 GCA_038215675.1 Chitinophagales bacterium
ACCAATACCGACAATACCGGTTTCAATTTTTCTCCTTCCCGTAACCTTTCTGAAGCCGTATTTTGGAATGCAGCTTCCATTACAAACAGCAGCAAACCAAACAGTATAAATCTACTTGCCAATTTTAAGAACAATATTAAATTTTCAGCCTATCAACAAATTAGTAAACACTTTTACCTGGGCATAGGCGGTATTTATACCAAGCAAGACCAATTTAGGAACGTACTATTTAAAAATGCAAATGTTACACCGGTAACACATACAGAAAAACTGGAAGAATTTGCTGCATTTTTAGCGCCGGTGTATAAAATTAACAACAAAGCCAGTGTGGGTATTTCCCTTAAATCTGTTTGGCAGCACTTCAATAATCCCAACTTGGTAGACTTACAGACGTATGGCGGTAAACCCTACAATTTTTTTATAGATGATACTATAAAAAAACAGCACTTCGATTTGGATGCGTCCTTCAGCTATAAAATAAACAGCTTTCTACAGGCAGGTGTTTCTGTTATGAATATTACAGGCAGTAAATTATATGCAGAGATGTTTATTAAAGATTCTTCCAATCAGTCCTTTGTAAACCAGCGGGGATATGGCATTGGTTTAACTTACAAAAGAGAACGGTTAAATGTGGGTGTGGATGCATTGTTTACTGACGAAGGCTTATATGATGCTTCTTTGGGTGTAAATTATGTACCGGCAAATGATGTTTTGCTTGCAGCAGGCTATGCTTTCAAACAACAAAGTTTTTCCGCATCGGTAAGATGGAAGCATTTTAAAATCGCTTACATCAACGACAATAACCTGGTCATAAACGAGGTGAAGGTTGCAAAAAGTAAACTCTTTGACGGAAATATTTATACAGGTTTTGTATTTGATTTTTAATAAAGAACAGCAAATCTTACAAAACGAAAGAGTAGCCATTCATCTGGCCTTCAATCTTTTGCAGCAACTTCCTGATCTCCACAAGTTAACTTTTCCGAAACCAACTAAAATAGCTTTACTGTTACCACATTAATTAAGCAAAAGAGCATATTAAAATAACTTCCTTTGATTGCACCTTAACGAATATTAAACTACTGTATTGAAATAGAGTGAACATGGAAAGACTGGTTTCAACCAAGGTTTAAATCCCAATTCTAAAAAAATACCATCGCATTTTATGACAGAAATTCTAAATTTCAACCCTCAATCAATGGACACTACTTTATACACCCACGAAGAAAGACTTGCATTGTTTACGGGATTAATTGAAGGTGGCGTGATGGTGAGTCCGCCATTTGCAAAACTGCTATCAACTGCAACAGAAGCACCAAGTAGGGTAACTTTGCTTCTTTTATGGTTAGGTTTGCTGAAAGAAACAAAAGGCCAAACATCAATACTCTTTTCAATTAGTTATGTTTTTGTTGAATAAATTTTATGATCCAAAGCGTATTGCTACTATGAAGCTTTCGCTGCGTTGCACTCTTGTACTGAAGGAAGTAGTTTGAACGGGTGTATGGGAAAATTTTAAATTAAGTTATGGATTTCTTCAACGCATACGTTTAATCTATACCATCCTTCCAAATACTGGTTCAGGCAATTGGTCATCCGTTTTCAGAAAGTACAAGAGTACAAGGTAAGTCGTTGCCATTTCATTCAAATGCTGGCTCAAAAATACCTACCGTTTTACTGGTTGATGCATCATTAAATCCTCGATCACTTTTGCAATTTCTTCCGGTCTTTCCTTGAACGTTAAGTAAGTAAATTTCTCGCCGGGTATCAATACATTTTTGCCATCATTTTTTATTTCAAAATTTACTTTTCTCGTATTGAAAAAAGGAGCTGTGCCACGCACAGCAACCAGCACCGCGGTTTGATCCCAGCTGTTGCGGCCAACGGTATTTTTATCTTTTGCCAGCGCAACAGCGTAAGCATCTTTAACCGGGCTGTTCTGTATGGCTTCATTATTTATCAGCCTTATGCCGGTCAATATTTTTTCACCAATTTCAAAGCCACTTATAGTCATAGGCGTTGGCCATTCCGCAAACACTTTTTGGGAAGCAGGTGCATCTATCATTACATTAAATTCATAACCGCTCACACCATCGTTGTCAATCCGGGCCGCCATAGAAACCAGCTGCTTAACTTTTTTTATTACGAGTGCTCTGCCGCTCAGTTTTGAGTATTCATCAGCGGTAGAACTAAGCAATTCTGCAAGATTGGTAAAGAAACCAACGCTTATAATGGTTACACTTTTATCAGGCTGCGCCGATAATATTTTCCTATACAATGCAACAGCTTCTGTTGCTTCACTGTTCGATTGTAACGCATGCGGGTATTTTGCAACAATCGCCTGGGCCCATTGCTGTGAACAATCTTTATCTGGCAATTCTTTTTTGGTAACACCAACAGGAATGTTGGGCCTGTTAAAGTAGGTATTGAGCAAACTTAGTGTGGGAACAGTTGTTTCAAAAGCATTGCACGAAATGGTGGCAAGAAGCTTCGCTTCACCCATATCTTCAAAGGCATGCAGCATGGCCATAGCACCAACGTCATCATAATCGGGAGCTATATCGGTATCGAAAATAATATTAACTGGCTGGTGCTTTTGAGCAAAGGAAATACAATACCCAAAGAGAAAAATAACCGTAAGTACTTTTTTCATGCAATCGTTTTATATTTTAAAAATCAAAAATCCAATTCGTGTTTATATGGCACCGATGCTTGTGCTCCCATTCTTGTAACGGAAATGCTGGCTGCTTTACAGGCGAAATTTACAGCTTCAATCATCGTTTTTTTTTCAGCTAAAGCAACTACCAGGGCTCCATTAAATACATCTCCTGCTGCAGTGGTATCCATTGCCTTTACTACCGGCGACCGCACTAGCGTTACAATATTCTGATGTAGTACCAAAGCACCTTTGGAGCCCAGGGTGATGATCACGGTTTCAACTCCTTTCATATTTAAAAACCTTGCTGCCTGCTCCGCTGTTGCATCATCCGTAATTTTTATTCCGGAAAGCATAGAGGCTTCTGTTTCATTGGGTGTAAGTATGGATATATGCTGCAGTAATGCATCACTTAAAGGGAAAACAGGTGCCGGGTTAAGTACTACTTTTACATTATGCGCCGCAGCTATTGATATTACATGCTCAACGGTAGCTATTGAAATTTCAAGTTGCAATAATACAATGGTTGCCTGCTCAATTATTGCTGTTGCTTTAAAGAGATCAACAGGGCTTAAAGTTGCATTCGATCCAGAGGCTACTACAATACAATTTTCTCCATTATTATCAACTGTTATCAAAGCTACGCCCGAAGGATTTACAGGATCGGAAATAATAAAAGAAGTATTGATACCTTCTTCTTCAAGTAACTGAACAGACTGCTTTCCAAAAATATCATTGCCCGTTTTTGTGATGAAAGTTATTTTTCCACCCAATCTTGCAGCGGCAACAGCCTGGTTGGCGCCTTTTCCACCAGGGTTCATAAAAAATTTACCGCCAAGAATGGTTTCTCCCGGGGCTGGCAGGTGATCTGCCTTAATAACCATATCGGTATTAGAACTTCCTATAACAACAATCGATGGCATATATTCCAAATGTCTTTTAATTTTTGTAATCATGTAAAAGTAATTTTTAAATTACGCAGGCAAATACCATAATTTTTTAAAAAAAGAGAATCCTAAAAACATAGATTTGCGGTAGGTTAAGTATTGTTTTAATTGAAAAAAATTATTAGCCCTGAGCGATGGCTGGAAATGGAAAGCAGACTGAGTGAGTGTTTTATTAAAAAACAATCATGAAAATCTATAGCAATCAACCACCTGGCAATCAGCAAATTTTTTGCTAATTTATTTGATAATATTACCATAATTAGCAGATAAATATTCCGTCTTTTATTATAAACTTTTAAAAAAATAAAAAAGCTTTAAAGCTACCTCGTAAATGACAATATCAATAATGCTCATTTTTATCTCAATAAAGTGTTGTTGCGGAGTAACTTCTTTTATTCATTACCCATCTTCCGGATATTCAGGATCATTCATTTACTTGTACAATATCAGCTTAATAATCACGAAGTTTTAGCATATGAGATCCACCCAATAAAAAGGAATTTTACAAACAACAACAAAGAAACGTACCTGCTTGAAAAAGTTGTATTCAGATTTGTATCCATCTACCCTTTACCCGGGAGCGAATCAGAGAAAATAAAGTTATGGCAAAAAATAAAAGCTGATTTTGCACTGAGTAAAGCGGATAGATATGAAATGGAAATACTAAAATAATACCAAAAATATTCACAGTAAATTATGAGCGTTAACCTGTTTATAGAGCGTACTTGCTTTCCTACAACCTAAATATAACTGGTGGCAGTTTTCCGGTAAGCAGCCTGGTACCAACTACTTATAGTGTGGTACTGTAAAATATGGCAATTTTCCAGCTACTTCTTACCAGGTTTGATGAAATCAATTTTGATACTTTTAGCTTTTGATAATCAATAAATAAAAAGAAACGCCAAGCCAACCACGCAGCCATAAAATCAGCTAGTTGGTTAAATCAGGTATAAAATGGTTTCAGCATATTACCGTTGTGGAAATATGAAATCCAAACTGGTTTGTTCATTTTAATTTGCGCTAAACCGTTACCGGGTCTATATGCACATACCGACTATTCGTCGCTTCTTACGTCCAGTTGTTTTACGTGGCCGGTGTCACCAAACCCAGCCTGTACCCAACTCTCCCAAAACCGGTATGTATAAAATTTTCGAATAAATTCTTTTATAAATAAAAGAAACATCTTAAAGCACATAGTACAAGGGTATTGCATTTCGTACGGAAATCCACAAGAAATTTGTAGCGACACAACCGCTAAAGATATAATGGCTGGGCAGGTCCCGCAGGCAGCACCGGCGGCAGGTAATTTTCTTGAATATCACCAAAGGGTACCTTACCGTAGCCATGACGGCCAACTAAAAAGGCCTTGTATTACCGCTGAATTATGGCAACCAGAATAATTTTCAATAAACAATCTAAAACTTCTTCTTTATCGTAGTTATCCATGTACTTTTTTCGTGGTACGCAAGATTCATTCTTTCTATGAAAGCCCGGGCAGTTAAAAATTATTTTTTTGCAATTTACCCGTACATCTGAGTTAATCCCAACAAAATAAACTTTTAAAGATTTGTAAACTTTTATACACTGCATATGAGTTCATTTACTTATAAAAGAGTCAACCAACAACTTACCGTCGATATAAAACCGGCTGAAAGCAAGTCGGATAAATTTGGCTGTTACGTACAATTGAATGGATTTTCAGATAAGCAAACTTTGAATAAGGCGGTGAAGGTTTCACTTAAACTATACCATCAATTCTATCACCAGCCTTCAATTTTACCGGATGCTAACCTGGATCAAAAAAACCGGTCCGCTCCGCCCGGACTGCGCATATACGAAAAAAATTTTAGCTCATACGTTTACCCGGAGTTGGAGGCGTGGCTTTGGTTACGCAATGAAATACTTCAACCCTTTGCTACCCCAAATTACTCACTCTATCAAACATACCTTCTTACCATTTCGAACAAAGAATGCTGGTTTTTTTTAGGCCACAATTTACCGGTTTACGGAATTGAGCATCTGGAGGAAAATCGCTTTTATCATTTATTGACTCAACAAATCATTTCACCCAAATTGGCTTTAACCGATGTCGAGTTAATGTCGCCACGAGAAAAAAATCTGGTAAATGAGTATGCTAAAAGCAATATAGTTTATCCGCGGCAACGAACCATTACAGACTTGTTTGAAGAGAATGCTATTTTACTACCCACGGCGACAGCAGTTTTTGCAAACGATTGTATACTTAGTTATGCTGAATTAAATTCCCGGGCCAATCAACTGGCACACTACTTAATTATCAACGGAGTAAAAGCTGAAAGCCTCGTGCCGGTTTGTATGACCCGTTCCAGCAAAATGATAGTTGCAATCCTTGCTATATTGAAGGCAGGTGGCGCCTATGTTCCTGTCGATCCCGGCTATCCAATGGAACGAATTGAATACATATTAAATGATACTGCAGCCAAAGTAGTCATTACCGACGATCCATCCTTTCAGGCAGCATATTCTAAAGTCGGTTTATTGGTAATTGATTTAAATAAAGACTGGTTGAACATCAGAAGGGAAACTATTGAAAATCCCGTTGGACTTGCAAGACCTGCTCAGCTTGCATATGTAATTTATACTTCTGGTACAACAGGCAGACCAAAAGGAGTAATGATTGAGCACCGGGCACTGATGGATCATTGTTATGGTGTTATCAAAAGCGCAGGTCTGAATAAATGCAAGTCCTTTGCTTTATTTTCCCCGCTGGTTTTTGATGCGGGCCATTCTCTTATTCATTCTGCTTTTATCCTGGGTGCTTCGATTCATGTTTTACCGGCAGAGCTGATTGCTGATGGAAAGCAACTCTCAAATTATTTCAGCCAACACCCGATTGACTGTCTTAAAATTGTACCATCGTTGTGGCTTTCCTATGCTTTAGCGGATTCCGTTATTACCGCTGATAAAGTCATGATTTTTGGTGGAGAACCTTTTTCAACCATCATTTTAGATAAGCTAAAGGCAAGCAAATACAATGGGGAGATATACAATCATTATGGGCCAACAGAAACTACTATTGGCAAGTCCATTTACAAAATATCAACCGACAAACAGTACCAGGCTGTACCCATTGGAAAACCATTTTCTAATACCCGGTTTTATGTTGTAGACGAAGCGTTTAAAAAGGTGCCTATCGGTGTTGCCGGACAATTGTGCATAGCAGGCGATGGCCTTGCAAGGGGTTATCTAAATCAACCTGAAACAACCAACCAATTTTTTGTTGCGAATCCGTTTAGTAAAACCCAGGGTAGCAAAATGTACCTGACCGGCGATATTGTAAAGTGGTTGGGTGATGGGAATCTGGAATACCTTGGCAGAAAAGATGAGCAGGTTAAAATAAGAGGACATAGAATTGAATTGAGTGAAATAGAAACAGCGTTACATGATTGTTCTTTTGTAAAACAAGCTGTAGTGGTATGCAGGAAAGATGACATAATTGGCAATAACCTCGAAGCTTTTATCATTATTTCGAATAATGCTAAGCTTAAAAATATCAAGGATTTTATACAGAGCAGGTTGCCTGAATATATGGTTCCGGCAACATGGCACCTCATAGAAAGTTTTCCTTTATCGGTAAATGGCAAGATTGATAAAAAAGCACTTGCGCATCATTTCAGGGAAGCTCCTGCAGAAGGTGAATACACGGCCCCTGCGACATCAATTCAAATAGCAATAGCGGAGATATGGAAAACGCTTTTTAAAAAAGAAAGGATTTCTGTTAATGCAAATTTTATAGAAGCCGGTGGCCATTCGTTGCTTGCAATGCGCCTGGTTGCTGCCATACGGAAAGATCTGCAAACCGACCTTTCCGTTGCCTCAATTTTTAAGTTTCCTTCCATTGCCTTATTGTCGGCACATATACAAAGTGCGATGCAAAAACAGGTGTTACCAACATTGGTCAAATCTACCAACGCCAAACCTGTTCCGTTATCGTTTTGCCAAAGCAGTCTATGGTTTATACACGAGGCTGCCGGAAGTTCCCAATATCATCTTCCCTTCAGTTTTACTATCGCAGGTGCTATTGAGATAGAAAAATTGCAAGAAGCATTTATTGCTATCATTCAGCGCCACGAAGTACTGAGAACAGTGGTAAGAAATGTAGATGGTGTAGGTTTTCAGTTTGTGTTACAGGCACCTATCTGGCAACTACAAATTGTTGATGGCATTTCGTTTGACGCAACGAATAATACACGGGAAAAATTTGCCAAACAATTTATAGAACAGCCTTTTGACCTGGCTAACGAGCCAACCATCAGAGCAGCACTCATTACATA
>JBBQQP010000152.1:0-7908 GCA_038215675.1 Chitinophagales bacterium
CAAGTTGAAGGGTGTTGCAGTCGTTGTAATCTCCTCCAACAGTACACCTGCAATCAGTTTGTCTGAATTAGGCTACACCGATCTTGGCGATAGCTACCAGGACATGATTATCCGGTACAAGGATAAAAAATTCAACTTCCCGTATTTGTACGATAGTGATGATCAAAAAACTGCATTGGCATATGGCCCTGTAGCTACACCGCATGCATACTTATTTGATGCAGCCAGAAAATTACAATACACAGGAAGGATAGACGCTTCAGAAAAGCCTGGCACCGCCAATGGAGAAGATTTGCGCAATGCAATCGATGCTGTTTTAGCCGGTAATGTGCCTAATCCCGCTACTACAAAGGTTTTCGGTTGTTCCATGAAATGGTCATGGAAGAAAGACCTTACCGAACAACAATTAAAAAAATGGGCAGCAATGCCTGTCTCAATTAATAATATAACCGAATTAGGTGTAAAAGAATTGGTGCAAAACAACAGCAAAAAGCTGCGGTTAATTAATATATGGGCAACCTGGTGTGGACCATGTACCATGGAGTTTCCGGATTTTATTACGATCGACCGCATGTATCAAAAACGTGATTTTGAGTTCATGTCAATCAGTACTGATAGGCCGGAGAAAAAAGAAAAAGCATTGGAGTTTTTAAAAGAACAACAGGCGTCCAACAAAAATTTTATTTATATCGACAGCGATATTTATAAGTTGATAGAAGCGGTTGATCCAAAATGGCAGGGCGCATTACCGTATACATTGCTGGTGGAGCCGGGGGGCAAAATTGTTTATAGTCAACAGGGGCCTATAGACCCGCTGCAAATGAAAAGGGTGATTGTTGATCATCGAATGATTGGCAGGTATTATTGATCAAAACGAATTGGGAAAAAATGCCGCTGTGATTGATGCTTTTGATTTAATAGGATGGGAAATAGGACAGCCACTAACAATGAAAACTGAAAACAGAACAATTTTATCTGTTGGCTTTACTGGTTTTAGAGGCAATACAGATATTGAAATAGTGCTAAAGGCATTGGCCGATGCAGAACATTTTTGAAATTTTCAAATAAACTAAATAACAATAAATGCACTACTTAGCAAATCCTGAACGGTATCAAAAAATGGAATACCGCCGATGCGGAAAAAGTGGATTAAAACTTCCGGCTTTATCACTCGGTCTCTGGCACAATTTCGGGCACATTGACAAGCTGGAAAATGTTCGTAGTATTCTACGGACAGCTTTTGACAATGGCATTACCCATTTTGATTTGGCCAATAATTATGGGCCGCCCGCTGGCTCCGCAGAAGAAAATTTTGGCAGAATATTTAAAGATGATTTTGCTGGCTACCGGGATGAATTAATCATTTCAACCAAGGCAGGCTGGGGAATGTGGGAAGGACCTTATGGCGATTTAGGTTCAAAGAAACACCTGATGGCAAGTCTTGACCAAAGTTTAAAAAGAATGGGGCTTGAGTATGTAGATATTTTTTATCACCATCGTCCCGATCCGGACACGCCATTGGAAGAAACCATGTCTGCGCTTGATTTGATAGTGCGCCAGGGAAAGGCACTTTATGTGGGCATTTCCAGTTACCAGCCGGACGATGCTGCAAAGGCTTTTCAGTTACTAAAAGAACTGGGCACACCCTGTCTTATTCATCAGCCTAAATATTCTATGTTTGATCGTTGGGTGGAAGATGGATTGCTGGACGTGTTGGAAGCAAACGGTGTAGGATGCATACCATTTTCGCCACTGGCACAGGGGATGCTCACCAACAAATATTTAAAAGGAATACCGGAGGGATCAAGGGCCGCCATGCACCGCGGCAATGGTGCTATTGATGAAGACCAGGTGTCGGAAGAGAAAATTGACAAAGCAACACAGCTAAATGAATTGGCTTCAGCACGTGGACAAAACCTGGCCCAGATGGCACTTGCCTGGATATTGAAAGACAAAAGAATCACTTCTGTTTTGATAGGTGCAAGCAAACCAGAACAGGTTTTGGATTCTATCCGTTGCCTGGATAATTATTCATTTTCAGATGAAGAACTGAATTCGATAAAGGCTATTTTAAAGTAAATAGTATTGGCGAGAAAGCATTTGTTTTTTTTCTGGTGAAACAGTTAAACGATTCTTATGAACTGCAGTTAACTGGCAGAAAAAGGAAAGTGTTTTTGGAGTTGGGAGTGTGATACCGAACGATTGTAAAAAATTGGTTGAATTGATAAAGGTTCCCTTCATGTTAAGACTTTATTGGAACGTGGCAAATCCTACAATCTGTTTGAAATGGTAACCGATATGCTGAAGCAATTAAATACTGCCAATGCGGAGGTATATCCATAGTAAATCCATAAAACAAAATGGGTTATTTTTCAAAAGGTTTAAACAGGCATCTTATATTGTGTATCTATAATACGAGGAATATTATATATTTTTTTGAGCGCATGTTTCCTTTTAAAGGTTTACCCTTAAACCGATAACTTTACCTTTTAACTATATGAATTTTTCATCTTAAAAAATTAAGTATTGCATATGAAAAAAATGTCGATTGTAATTGTTCTCGCTGTCATTTTCAACACTGGTTTTTCGCAACAAAAATGGGAAGTACTTTTTAACGGGAAAGATTTAAAGGGATGGAATAAACTAAATGGAACCGCAGACTATAGGGTGAAAGAAGGTGCGATAGTAGGTACCTCTAAATCTAAAACACCCAATACATTTTTAACTACGGGTAAGCGTTATAGTAATTTTATTCTTGAATTTGCTTTTAAGGTAGAAGATGGATTGAATTCAGGGGTGCAGTTTCGTAGTTTGAGTACCAAAGAATACAGGGATGGCCGTGTACACGGATACCAGTTTGAAATAGACCCATCACCAAGAGCATGGAGTGGCGGAATTTATGATGAGGCCCGCAGGGGTTGGCTGTATCCTATGGAAAAAAATCCTGCATCTAAAACTGCCTTTAAGGCAAACGAATGGAATCTGGCAAGGATTGAAGCCAATGGTTCCCATATTAGAACCTGGTTGAATGGCATTCCTTGTGCAGATATAATAGACAATCTACCGGAAGCTGCTGAAGGCTTTATTGCCTTGCAGGTGCATGCAATTGATAAACCAGCAGATGAGGGTAAAACGGTTCAATGGAAAGATATCAGGATTTGTACCCAAAATATTGATCAATTTCTCACTCCTGCCAATGATGCCGTTTACCAGGCAAACTGCATCGACAACTCAATATCCGCTCCCGAAGCAAAACAAGGTTGGAAGTTGTTATGGGATGGAAAAACAACTGCTGGTTGGAGGGGTGCTAAACTAACTGCCTTCCCGGAGAAAGGATGGAACATTAACAACGGCATTTTAAATGTGGTAAGTGCAGCCGGAAAAGAAAGTACCAACGGTGGCGATATTGTTACCATCAAAAAGTACAAAAATTTTGAACTGACATTGGATTTTAAAATTACAAATGGGGCTAACAGTGGTATTAAATATTTTGTAGATACCGATTTGAATAAAGGAGAAGGTTCTTCCATCGGATGTGAGTTTCAGATATTGGATGACCAGCTACATCCGGATGCCAAACTGGGTGTAAATGGCAATCGAACGCTGGGTTCTTTATATGATTTAATCCCTGCGTCAACGGATAAGTTTTTCCGTAAATCAGATTTTAATACTGCCCGCATTGTAGTAAACGGAAATAAAGTAACGCACTACCTGAATGATAAAAAAATAGTGGAATATGAGCGTGGCACACAAATGTGGAAAGCCTTGGTAGCATATAGTAAGTATTCAAAATACCCAACCTTCGGAGAGTTGGAAGAAGGGAATATTTTACTGCAGGATCATGGCGATGAGGTATTCTTTAAAAATATTAAGATCAGGGAACTGTAATTTAAAATAATAAATAACTAAAGGGAGGTTGTCTTAATTGAACGGATTCACTAAGCTTTACAACAGGTCGTTTAATTGCTTAATAAATGAGTCAGAATCATAGCCTCCCATTCCTTCTTTTTTCAACACTATTTTTCCTTCTTTGTTAATCACAATCGTGGTAGGTAAAGTTCCTCCAAAAATTGCATTGGGTACTGCGCCTGCCCGTTTAAAAATCGGAAGATTGAATTGATTTTTTTCAAGATAGTCCAGTGCTTTTTGCGGATCGTCATCTTCATTCATTAACAGAAAAACAAAGCCTTCATCCTTTTGCAGTTTTTGATACAATGCTGCGATAGAGGGCATTTCAGCCCTACATGGGGGGCACCAGGAGGCCCAGAAATTGATAAACACTACCTTACCTTTTAGATCGGAAATATTAGCGGTTTTGCCATCGGGTGTTGTATATAGAAAAGCTATGTTTTCAGGTATCTCAGCCACACCTTCTTTTTTGATCGTTGCATTGAGAACTCCTGTTGAAATGATTTGCTTGAGCAGCCATGCCTTTGCTGTCGGATTGAAAATAATGAGTAGCAGAAAACTGTAAACGATCATACTTTTCCAGTTGGTTTTTATTTTACTAAATATTGATTGTAGATTCATTTTTTTAATTGATTGATTTAACGGCGGTAGTTCTTAAGAATCAAATTTATGCCTTTAATATGGGCTGCTTCACTTTAGATGTAACTGTCGGCGGATTTTGCTGTTTTGCTGGCAATGTGGTTACATCGTTTTGGTCGATTGAAATTATTCATAATGACAACAGTATATCAATGCCGGAATTCAAACGAAATAGCCGTTAAATCTTTGGCGATTGTCTACTGTAGAAAGCTGTTATCTGTTTATCGGGTATTGGTTACAATATCTATCTGGCGCTTTAAATTTACTGGTGTTCCTACCTGGGTTTTAATTTGTATGGTTACAGGAATGTTATAAAAACAGCAGGATTGATGCTGTTTAATGATGAGTTTGTGTACTTATACGAATTCGTAAGCAATTCGTTTAATTATACGAATTGTTTAAAAGTTCGTTTACTTATACGAATTAAAGAAAAGTTCGTTCATTTATACGAATTAATAAAAAGTTCGTCTACTTATACGAATCAACACGAATGCTGTATATTTACGTGCAAGTAATTATTGACAATGGCAATTCAAGCAGTTATCACCGGAGATATAGTAAACTCCACCAAACTTAAAGCAGCAAAAGAAAAAAAGCTGCTATTGATGTTACAAGATGTTTTGTCGCCTTACCAGTTTGAATTTTATAGGGGCGACAGTTTTCAGGTATATCAAAAGAGTGCACTAACAGCGCTTAAAACAGCCTTGTTATGCCGGGCTGCAGCTATTTGTATATCGCCGGGCAATGATGAAAATATAGCAACCGACATTCGCATCAGTATCGGCATTGGTCCGGTAAAAGCACCTGTAAAAACGTTGAGTAATGCAAAAGGCGAGGCCTTTGTTTTATCTGGCCGAACATTTGATGAGCTTGCAAAAACCAATACCAGGCTGGCCATCGGTACCTCCAATGTGCTTGCTCATGAAGGGTTGCAGGTAATTGCAGACTATATCAATGCTATATTTAAAGTGATGACTTCCAAGCAGGCAACGGTTATTTTTGAATTGCTCAAGGGACAAACCCAGCAAGTAGTAGCTGAAAAGCTGAAGAAGTCAAAGAGTACAATCCATCAGCATGTTGGTTCCGGCAGATGGGTTGAAATTGAAAAGTTATTGCAGCAATATCAAAATATTGTCAATCAATTAATATGATAATCGAAATCGTCTGGCTAACAAAATTGATATTGTCACACCTTATCAGCGATTTTATATTGCAGCCAAAAAGCTGGGTGGATGACCGAACTGAAAAGCATTTTGCTTCTGGAAAGTTATACCAGCATGGACTGGTTACAGGCTTGCTTGCATGGGTAATGATTGGGTGGCAGCACTGGCTGGTGGCAATCGTCATTTTAATTACCCATACCCTCATCGATGGTTGGAAATCTTATCAAAAACCAACGGTGCTTTATTTTTTAACCGATCAGTTACTGCACTTCATGGTGATAATTGGTTGCTGGTATTTTAGCTTTATAAAATGGCAACAAGTAACGGATGCGCTGCAGCTGTTAAATCAACACCCTGCATTTTGGAAAACTGTCACCGCATTCGTTTTTCTCACTACTCCAACCGGTATTTTAATTGGACAATTTACAAGCCGCTGGCGCAATAAAATTGCTGATGCCGAAAGTCTTGCAAATGCCGGCAAATGGATCGGTATAATTGAGCGAATGGTAATACTGATTTTTGTAATGCAGGGTCAATATTCGGCCATTGGATTACTCGTTGCTGCAAAAGGCATCATACGCTTTAATGAAAGAGATCGTCCCGAAATAAAAACTGAATACCTTGTGGTGGGTACTTTACTGAGTATCTGCTTTGCCATCGTAACAGGTTTATTGATTACGCTGTAAATAAAATCAGCGCAATTGAGGCAGCTTTATACTGGCTCTACGCATTATCACTGTAATAAGTACTTTTCCTTTTTCACAATCAGTTTAATCGCTGGAGGTAAACTATTAGTCATTTAATTCAATTAAATTGTGCAATGTCATCAACGATTTGCTTTCATTCTTTAAACCGCTATAAATAGTTTTACTATGTCTTCCATTATAAAAATTTTGATTGTACATTTTGTTTGTACAGCCGCTGTCTTAAGCCTGACTGCTCAAAAAGCGCAACCTGTAAAAATCGTACGTTCTGCAACTGAAAAAAAAGTAGATGTTTTTATTGGTGGAAAATTATTCACCAGTTTTCTGTATCCTGACACATTGGAAAAGCCAGTGCTTTATCCCGTGCATTCGTCGAATGGAACCGTTGTTACAAGGGGCTTTCCTCTGGATCCACAACCAGGCGATCCCAACGATCATCCGCACCATATTGGCATCTGGTTTAATTATGAAAATTTAAATGGACTCGATTTCTGGAATAATTCCTACGCCATACCTGCCGATAAGAAAAATAAATATGGCTGGATAAAAACGGATAAAATAACAGAATTGTCCAATGGCTCAACAGGCAAATTATCTTACCATGCCAATTGGACAAATCAAAATAATGATGTATTGGTAGAGGAAGATACCCGCTTCGAATTTAGCGGTACCAAACACCAGCGCATCATCGACAGGATAACAGTTTTAACCGCAACTGTAGATGCACTTTTTACAGATGTGAAAGATGGCATGCTTGGAATCAGGCTGGCCCATGCATTGCAAATGCCGACGGATAAGGATCAAAAATTCACCGATGATAAAGGGAATGTTACCGTCATAAAAGGAGGAACAGACATTGTTGCGAATGGTAACTATATCAGCAGTGAAGGAAAGCAGGGCGATGATGTATGGAGTAGCCGGGGCCGTTGGTGCAAAGTATATGGTAAAATAGGAAATGACTCAATTAGTGTAACAGTTATTGATCATCCTGCCAACCCCAATTATCCTACGTTTTGGCATGCCCGTGGGTATGGCTTATTTGCCGCTAATCCGCTGGGTGAAAAAGTATTTACCAACGGTAAATCATCTAAAAATCTTTCGCTTAAAAAAGGAGCGTCCGTTAGTTTTCGTTATCGCATTAGTGTTGATGACGGTAAGCAAAGTATTGGGGAGGCAGCTGTGAATAAAATGGCAGACGAATTTGGTAAAACAAAATAGAGCGATTTAATCTGCTGGTCAGCTGAGTTCATCATATGGGAATTTACCAGCCGAAGAGATATTCGCTCTGTTTAAATGTTTTATCTGGTACTAATTACCAGCAGCTTCATTCCGAATTAACTAAGGCACTGTAAACATCAGCAACCGAACGAATTGCTTCCCCCGAAATGCAATAATATTTAATTATAGCTTAGTCTGTTTAAATTTAATACTTATTGCTGCATAAGATCAACGTTCAAATTATTAACTCTCGTTGTATGAAAATGCCATTCCCA
>JBBQQP010000153.1:0-7876 GCA_038215675.1 Chitinophagales bacterium
CAAGACATCTTACGGATGTGTTTTCAAAAGCAAAGCAATCAAACCTGCCGGTAGTTTAAAAAGCTGCAATAATTGAAAGCCGGAATAAATTATTTGGATGGTCTTGGTGCAGCACAGGTTTTATAAAAAGTAGCTGATTTAATAAATCTATTTGCTTTATGCTTACAATAATGCAAGCAGCTGGTAAAAATGCTGACTGTCATTCAAACCATTTTTTCTTTTACACTGCGCATGTTAAGGAGAGGCTCCTGCTTTGTCTTGATCCGTAGTTACTTTACTGCTAACGCTGCTATTTGCACATCGCCCATGTCATTTCCGAATCAAAAAGGACTATCGTTTATAATTCAACATATATTCCAATTCATTTTTATTGGCGTCGCAATTACTTAGAAAAGTTGAAAAGCAACATTTCAAGGAAAGGTTTGTTTACTCCCCCAGCAACTTGTAAAGATTGTCTTTTAGATGTACCCTTTTCATCCTTAGCTCGTTTAGGTGTTCATCGGTGGTGGGTTCAATGCCTTCTTCAATGCGGTGAATACAGGTATCGGCTTGCAGGTATTCTTCCGCCATCTTTTTAAATCGGTTTCTTTGTTTTTGCAGCGCCAATATTTTCTCCCGGTGTTCAGGAAATTCGTGTATTAAATCGTGCTTTTCCATTTATCTTATTTTATACGAATCTATTTATTCCTTAATAACAAAAGATGAGCAAATGCAGTTAACAACATGATTGTGATCAGATAGTGGAAGACAATAAGTTTGCCTCAAATTAAAAGTTAAAGCCTTCTCAATTTGAAAGAGTGACAAAAATTTGGATGGAAAGTTTTCTAGCTCTCACATAAATAATTTAACTGTTTTATCCAGCTAATTTTACGGGTTGATCTTATTTTTTAAGTATAATATCCTTCGAAGGCATTGCCCATTTCGGGGAAATTATTTCATTTTTAAGATGTATCGTTACAATACGCAATCCCCGTAATATCAATATGTTAAGAAAGCCTAAAAATAACAATAGCTAAGCCTTGTGGCTGTAAGAAACAAGTAGTTTTGCAGCGATTTAATTTTTAAAATTTTAACAACTTCACCACCCGGTTCATAGGTGAAATGGCACCTTTTTCCTTTTGTAAGTAGAACCTGTTTTTACCATATTGTCAAGAAAAGAAGATTCGGTTTCGGTCATTGTGCATTCCGATAGATGAATGCAGGAGGCGCCTGTTTTTATTTTTGAAATTTTAGAGAAAAATTCTTTGATAAACAGCCCTTATGTGGTAAAAGGCAAAACAATTAGGTGAACAGGTTGTAAGTATTCCATTAATCGACGGTAGCAATGCAAAATTATTTCTTGGTAAGCCGTTTTAAAAATTAGCGCATGAAGCATCTTTTATTATATTTAGTTGGTCTTGTCTCATTTTTTGGAGTCACCGCACAGGGTAGTCCCGAGGCACGAACTGAAACTGGAAATGCAAATGGTAAGTCCCGCAACGGCGGCGATAAAAAAACCATTTACGGCAAACTGGTTAATAAAAGTACCGGCAAGCCCATTGAAGCAGCTTCGGTGCAATTATTTTATAAAACGAATGGCCAGAAAGATAGTCTTGCAGATGGAATGCTGAGTAAAACAAATGGAGAGTTTCGTTTCCAACAGCTTCTGCCTGCCGATAGTTACTGGTTGGAAATATCAGCCCTCGGATTTAAAACCATTGAGCAAATGATTCGCTTTGATGCAGGCAACAGAATGAATGGAAATAACAGAGACCTTGGTAATATTGCGCTGGAAAACGACATTCAACAACTAAGCGAAGTAGTGATAAGTTCTGCAAAGCCGGCACTGCAGATGGGCATTGACCGTAAAGTTTTTGATGTAAGTAAAAGTCTGCTGGCAAGCGGTGGCACAGCGGTGGATATTATGAAGAATATTCCCTCAGTATCGGTGGATATTGAAGGAAATGTAGAATTGCGCAACAGCGCCCCGCAAATTTTTATAGATGGTCGTCCAACTATTTTAACGCTCGACCAGATACCTGCCGACCACATTGATAAAATTGAACTAATCACCAACCCTTCTGCCAAATTTGATGCAGCCAGTTCTGGTGGTATCATCAACATTGTTTTAAAGAAAAATAAACGCATTGGGTTGAATGGAATGGCTTCTGTAAGCGGCGGAACACCCGGCATATTCAGTGGCAGTGTTAACCTGAATTTGCGGCAGGGCAAGTTTAACTTTTTTACCAGTGCCGGTCACAACCAGTCGGGCGGTATCGCCAGAGGCCAAACGCTGCGGCAGAATAAAAAGGGCGGCACTATCACTGACTATTTTAACCAGTTTTCTGCAAATGATCGATCCCGTAATTTCAATTCAGTGCGGTATGGTGTCGATTTCTTTATGGATAACCGAAACACATTTTCTATTTCGCAGGATTTTGTATCCGGTAAGTTTGGCAATGTAGAAAATCAGGACCAGGAGTACCTTAATGCCAATTCGACCCTGCAATACAGGGGCAAACGCATCTCTGATGGAACTGCACAATTTGAGCGGAGCGGTACCCGCCTTAACTACAAGCATGTTTTTCCAAAGGAAGGAAAAGAGCTAACCGCCGATGTAAGCTTCAACAATGGCGGCCGCGGTAGTGATGCTACTATATTAAATACCTATTTCAAACCAGATGGCAGCCAGTATCGCATTCCATCCAATGTGTGGAACGATGGAACAAGTAGTGAGCAGCAGTTGACCATACAGACCGACTATACAAATCCTGTTTCAGAAAATAGCAAAATTGAAATGGGGTTGCGGAGTTACCACAACCGGTATGTAAGTGAATACAATGCTTATACCAGCGCACTTGGCCAGGTTGTGAAACTTCCGCTAAGCAATAAATACGCCTATACCGAAATGGTCAATGCGGCTTACTTTACCTATTCGTACAAGAAGAAGAATTTTTCTTACCAGGCTGGGTTAAGAACCGAGTATTCGAAATTTGATGGCGAATTGTTAGATAGCGCTTACAAATTTGGTTATGAGTATCCCAGCAAAATCACGAGTATCTGGGATGCACTTTTCCCTAGCTTTTTTATTACGCAAAAGCTGAGTGAAAAAGATGAGCTGCAATTCAATTACAGCCGGAGAATCAGGCGTCCGGATTTTTGGCAAATGAATCCATTTATTGATATCAACGATCCCGCTAATTTACGGCAAGGCAATCCGACGTTAAAGCCTGAATTTGTCAATTCGTTTGAAGTAAATTACAACAGAACCTACACCCATGGAACGTTGCTGGCGGTTTTGTATTTTAGGAATAATCCCAACGATATTACCCAATACAGTGATACCATTACCGCTGTTCAATACCAGCAGTTAAGCAATGCGGCTATTGATCCCAATGCCATCCTGAATACCTATATCAATGCAAGTACCGCCAACCGTTATGGGGCAGAGTTTACGCTGCAGCATAAGGCAGGTAAAAACTTTGACATTACCCCTACTGTAAACCTTCAATACCGCACCGTAAAGGCCAACGTAAATAAGTTGAACCTGAGTAATCAAGGTTTTAACTGGGAAGCCAAACTAATTACCAATTATAAAATTGAAAAACCAGAGAAGCCATTCCTTAATAATTTAGGTTTTCAAATGCTACTCGAATATGAATCGCCGGAGGTAATTCCACAGGGGCGAAATATTGCTGAGTTTGGTGTAGATATGGCCATTCGAAAGGACTTTTTAAAGAATAAAAAGGCCTCGTTCACATTTGCAGTAAACGATTTATTCAACAGTCAGAAGTGGGGAGCTGTGTACGATACGGATCAGTTTTACCAGGATTCTTATCGTCGCTGGAATGTTCGAAGTTTTCGGGCCACTTTCAGTTACAAATTTGGCGATAGTAATTTTTCACTTTTTAGTGGTGGAAATAAAGGCGGCGGTGCCGATAATGATTAGTGGATATCGGCTTTCAAATTTTCGGGATTGGATGTAAATGAACAGTGTCTTTTTTCTCCCGGTGAGTCACCCTCTGGGGGTGACTCACCGGGAGAAAAAAGACACTGTTGACACATCAACAGCCGTTTTTAAATGATGGATTTAAATTCATTTCACAACGCTATTCTCATAAATTGGTTTCATTCGGGCAATGTTGTGAAGATTTATTTAAACGGTTATCGAAAACAATGAAGTCTTCGATAACCGTTTTTATTATTCCGGAATTATGCTGGGCGCTACTGTTTTATTCTCTACCACTATTTTGGTGGCGCCAGCCCTTTCTATCATCACCTGTTTCCCCACTTCCTGCAGTCCTTTGCTTTCATACACTTTCATTGCTGTAGACACATCAATGGCTTGCCTGGTTTGTTCATCCAAGTCAAAAGTAAGGGTAATGAAATTCAGGTGAACTCCATATGGTTCAAGTACCTTATTCGTTTCTGTCAAAAGGTTATTCTCAATCTCAGCCTGGTCCAGGTCTACAATATCTTCCGTTAAAAACATGGATTTACCGACATCCCTTATCCGCTTATCAATTACAATATTTTCAGCACCTTCAAATGCGTCGTTGTTTAAAGCGCCTTCAGAATCAGCATCCGTATTTGCTTTACCGAGATATTTTGCCTGTTTAATAAATGCCAACGGTTCGGTTATCGAGTAATCATAATCAATGTGCACTGATGCCCTAACCCGGTCTTTTAAATTGGTGATAAAACGGCTATCTCCCTGCATTGGAAAATTGGGGATCACCACTTTCATGTAACAGGCATTCATTCCACCCTTGGGTACGGCGTCGCCTGCTGGAATAATCTTCCACGTCATACCGCAGTCACTGGAAACCAATACCTGTTGATTTGATTTTGCATAATTGCATCCCTGCATTGTGAAGAAAATGCAGACGATTGCTAACGTCCACAACACTTTTATTCCTTTGTAGAAACCATAAATAATGACCACAATGCCAATGGCAATAAGAATGGCATTAAAGGGGGAATGGGTGAAATAATTACCAGACAATGCTTTCCCAAATCCAACCAACAGGAGTGCTAATAAGGTAATGGCTGTGGATACGATGGCAGTTTTTAAAAATTTGTTCATAAAAATTTGGGTTTTATAACTCCGCCCGGAAGTGTTTTTTTTAAATTGAAAAATAATGATTGTATTTGATTCAGTCGTTATAAAAAGGCTTTTATTTTTGCTGCTTTTGTTTAAAAGCCTCTTCTTTTTTGATGTCATTTTTGCAGCTTATCTGCTGCTATGTTTGCCCGATAACTATTGGTACCGAAGAACTGCCGGTAAACAGGAAGGGTAAATTAACAGGTTATCTTGCTCTTCAGATTGCTGCGGCATAATTGTCTGCAGCTCAACGGGTGTTTCCTGCATCACCTGTTTTATAGCACCAGTGTTGGTTTTGATGTTAACCAGTATTATACACATAAGAATAGCCGTACCGGTTGCCACCAGTTTAATTGATTTCATCTTTTTAGATGTTTAAAAGTTTGAAAACTACTGCCTGTTGCCTCTTTCAGGCAATTGGTCACATTAAATCTTTACTGTTTGGAAAAATTTACAGGCTGGAGATCTCCGGTGGATTTGCTCTTAAAAAGCTAAAGGCAAATTGTTGATCCAGAAATTTGTTGTTCATATTCAGTGGAGATATTCTCCGTTTTGATTTGATAGCGTAAAGATATATCCTGCTATGAAATTGGACCGATTCATTCGATATAAACGGGTCTTGCGGTTTCACAAACGGCAAAGGATGCCTGATGAATGGTATGTTAAGATTTGGTGGATGGCAAGATGAGGATATTAGTGGCAGAATGAGCGGATAAAGAGCAAATGCGAGACACGTTGTTGAAGGTTCCGTTATAAATTTTTTAAGGCTTTTCATTGTTGATAGTGCACCGAAAACAGCTGGTATATTTTTTTTAGAAAGTCACCATCATGCTATGATAGGTATAATTGCGGCAAATACTATTAGCTCTGAATTCCCTTCGCAAGTAATGCCACACCGTCGGTATAAATATGGTTGCAGACAGAATATCTCCAGCTCGGTTGAAATGGGGTTTTAGTTTTCGATATTGTTCCAGCCATAGTTTAACATCGGAAACATTTGCATAATTTTACTTTCAAACTTTAATATTTAGTCCTTCGGAAGATTTACGGCCCCATGCAATAGAAGGGTAATTCGTCCAATATTTATAACAACCACGCACTACAACCATGACAGAGAACAGAAAGCCCCTCAGCTACACCATGCGCATTTTACACCGTTACATTGGATTTTTTTTAGCCGGCATTATGGCGGTGTATGCTATCAGTGGAGTCGTACTTATTTTTAGAGAAACCAGTTTTTTAAAGCGGGAGAAACAGGTGGAAAAGACAATTATTTCAAATGCAGATCCGGCAGAGTTGGGTAAGTTGCTGGGCATTAAGAATTTGAAGGTCTCTAAAACAGAGGGCAACATTATTTATTTTGAAAATGGCAGCTACAGCATCGCTACCGGAAAGTCAAATTACACCACCAAAGAATTGCCATATATTTTAAGTAAGCTTACCAGGCTGCATAAGGCTACCACCAAACAGCCATTATACTGGCTCAATATTTTTTTTGGTTTATCGCTGCTGTTTTTCGTCGTATCCTCTTTCTGGATGTTTAGGCCCAGTACTACAATATTCAAAAAGGGTATTTATTTTTCCATTGCCGGAATTGTGCTGGTGCTGGTGTTGCTGTATGTATAATTTCAGCAATCGGTGTTAATTGTTGAATGATGTCAACAATCACGGCCATGTGTAGCCGACCGATTGGCTTCTCAAAATCAACGTCAGTAAAACATCATTCAATCCGCAATATTGTTTATCAAACCGCGGTAATGATTTCCTGTGTTTGAAAATGGGGGTTTAAGAAATCGACCTTTTTTACTACCAAGCCAGTGCTAATTATTATTTGATTACTCGTATGTACTTTTCAATAATCAGATGATCTACACCGAGCTTTTCTACTTTTTCAATGCCCTGTTGAATCAACGTATCGTTTACAATTTTAATCACAAATTCAAATTTGTAATTCTCCCATTGGCGGTCAATAAAGTAGTCAAGATGTTCCGTATAAAGGCTGTCGGCCAAGGTATAAGTGCCGCCGCCCGCGGTAAATGCCGCTTTAGCAGAATCCTTACCGTTTGTTAAATCGTGGGTTAAAAAAGCGAAGTGTGTTGCATTAATAATTTTAATCATTCTCAGCTTGGGATTAAAGGTGGATTTGGTACTGTCTTTTTCTGTGCTTGTAGCGGATACCAGTTGCCAGGTGCCGATAAGTGGGAGAGATTGTTTTTTGTTATTACAAGAAGCCAGTACACCTGCCAGCATTATCAAACCAATTGTTAGTTTCATGTATTACAATTTTATGAATGCTAAAGTAAGCTGTTGATTAGGTAAAACCATATTTTACAATATTATTTTCATTGCGGCACGGCATAAAACTTTATTAACAACCTCTTCAAATAAAACCGGGATTTCAAACGATGGGTATCGCCTGAAATCCTGTAGACTTTGTGCCTGTAATGTATTTATTGTTTCGTAAATGCTATGCTGTTGCTTTCGTCCTTTAGCTGTTTGGTAATGGTATTCTTCAGCCGGTAGTTATCATCGTTGTGTGCCAGCACCGGCGTTACTACCAACCTTAAATGCTATTAAAGTAAAATATCTTCTGTTATTAAAAGGAAAAAAAGGCAAGTGGAGCGTAAAAAGTAAAACTCATTTTTATTGTAAAATTTTAACTGGATTTTCAAACAACCTGTTTGTGCTTAAAAAAAATGGACAGCCATATTTTTATAGTAGCTTTAGCTTAATTCACTCATCTATTATTATGGGAAAAATTTGTTTAGTACTGGCCATCTTTTTATCAGGTTA
>JBBQQP010000154.1:0-7759 GCA_038215675.1 Chitinophagales bacterium
TGGAATATGAGGATATTGATTGCAAATTAGTTGGCATCTTTGAATCCTATTTGGTGAGTATAAACTTTTGCAAGAATTCACAGCGTAAAATATACCGCGAATGAAAACTCTAAAAAAAATTGGCATTTGTATGGATTATACAAGTGCACAACTATATTTATTTTCGGGTGAAACAATCGAGTCCACCCTTATTGAATCAGCGTTTACAAAGGATGTAAAGCTCGATAGCCTGGATAAGGGTGAAACCACCATGCACAATACCAAACAGCAAGACCAGGCAAAATATTATAAGGAGATTGCTTCTGCTATTAAGGAATATGAGCATGTACTTTTATTTGGTGGAGGCAACGCAAAAACAGAACTGCTCAATGTGTTAAAGGACGACAGGCATTTTGATAAAATTATAATTGAATTAAGGCCCACAGATAAAATGACCAGTAACCAGGAATATGCTTTTGTAAGGGACTTTTTTTCAAAGATTCATTCATAACACATAAATGATTCATTATGTATTCAAACAACGATTCTAAAGAAGAGCATAATAAAGAAGAAATTCAGTTTCAGCAAAATAGTTTGGATCCAGGGAGTGAAGATATTTATAACAACTCTACACAGGAAGCTGATATTGATCCCGCAAATACGGATGCTTTGAAAACACCAAATGAGGAGAATGAAATAGAATCAGTGGATGAAAATCGCTTTAAGCTCGACGAAACAGGTAACGGCCTTGATATTCCCGGAGCCGAGTTGGATAACGAAGAAGAGGCTGTGGGAAGTGAAGACGAAGAAAATAATTACTACAGTATCGGAGGCGATAATCACACAGACCTCGAAGAGACCGAGGCAGACTAAAATATTCCAGGCAATAAAATATGTTCTCATCAATTGTATACAACTGTGATTTAAAATAAAATAACGAGCAGTTACACCTATTTACCGCACGGTTTTAAAAAAATAGTAAGCATATTTTCATATTGACAGGTGGGTTGTTATAATAGCCAAAATCTTTTCAACTTTTTCTCTCTTCGTTTAACACACGGTAATAAACAACTGGCAACGTCTTAAAATTCGTTATCATTCTGACTACATCTGTTGAGTAACCATCGCTTTTCACTTTAATTAAAAACAGTGGGTGTTTTTATAGACCCCTTCACTAAAATAAACAGCATGAAAAAAGTTTTGATCGCATTGGATTATGGACCAACTGCCCAAAAGGTAGCTGAAATGGGTTTTAACTTTGCAAAAAGTTTACAGGCACAGGTTATATTGATACATGTAATAGCAGATCCCCTGTTTTATTCGTCTGCTGCCTATTCTCCCATTATGGGGTTCGATGGATACATGGGTATTGGGGCTTTTCAACCGGACGTAATAGATGAGTTAAAAAAGGCATCAGAGGATTTTTTGAATAAAACAAAGACTTACCTGGGTGATGAAAATATACAGACGATGGTAATAGAAGGCGATGCAGCCATGGGGATTTTAAACACAGCCAATAATTTGCAGGCAGATAGTATTGTTTTGGGTACGCACAGCCAACAATGGCTTGAAGCGATTCTTATGGGAAGCGTTACAGAGCAAGTTTTGCAGCATGCCTCGCTACCGTTGTTTATCATACCAACAAAAAATCAGTCTTAATCAAAATCGACTTTCTTCGAAGTAAGTTTTCTTCTGAGAATTTTTGAAATACAATTTTCAATTAGTATGAATGATATAACTTTTAATAATAATTATGTAATTTTTTAGGGTTTTACAGGGGGAACTTTATGCCACAATTATTTACTCATCTTTTAAATAGATTGCATTTTGAAAAAGAATCAAAACCTACTGACAGATGTTCAGGATGCGATTAAGTGGGAACCTGCTTTAAAAAAAGCAAAAATCGATGTATTGGTAGATGATGGCAAAGTTTCGCTATCGGGCAGCGTTGATCATTTTGAAAAAAAGTCACTTGCCGAAAATGCAACGAAGAGTGTAACCGGAGTGAAAGCAGTGTATGAAAACATCGAAATTAAATTTCCTGTAAAAACGGATATAAAGAATGATGCCGAAATTTTAAAGCAGGTGTTAAATGGGTTGCATTTAAATTGGGAGGTGCCTAATAATAAAGTGATGGTAACAGTTTTAGCTGGGTGGGTTACACTGGAGGGAGAACTGGAATGGAATCATCAAAAAAATGCAGCAAAAAGTGCTGCCAATAACCAATTGGGCGTAAAGGGTGTTACCAATAATATAAATATCAAATCCACCCGAAATGTTGAAATTAAAAAGAAGGATATTGAACAAGCTTTGAATCGCAACTGGTGTATCGACAAGCGGGACATCATTGTACAAGTTGTAGCCAATCATGTAACATTGACTGGTATTGTAAATTCATTTTACGAAAAGGATGAGGCGGAAAGACTTACTCGTAATGCACCGGGTGTATGGACAGTAGATAATAAGTTAGTCATCGAATATCATTAAAAATAATAATGGAAACAGGAAAATAAATCTTCCTGTTTTTCATTTGGGGTTGTTCTCAACTGAACAGGCTGCAACTGATCTTCATTTTATAAAGATTTCCCCGAACCATTTCAAGCATTTATCTAACACAATTTTTTATAGTGATGGCAACGATACAGTCGCAGACCCAGCAATACACAATCATCCAAACTGAAAAAAATTTCGAGATTCGTTTTTATCCATCTGTTGCGATGGCAACCATCACCTCCACGGCAAAATCTTACAAGGAATTGGGCAATAACGGGTTTAAAAAACTGGCCGGTTTTATCTTTGGCGAAAATGAATCCAAACAGCAAATTTTAATGACTTCTCCGGTGCATATGCGCATCAATGATAATGTAGCTGCGATGAGTTTTGTAATGCCTTCCCATTACAACAAAAATAATACCCCAAGGCCGCTCAACAGGGAGGTCGTTATCAGCAACTCCCTCGACGAATATGTTGCGGTTGTTCAATTTGGCGGTTTTGCAACGGATAAGGAAATAAACCAGCATACGAAAAAGTTAGCTACCTTATTAAAAGAAAACTCACTGAACTGGTATGGTAATTTTAGATTTTTAGGATACAATTCACCCTACCAGCTGTTTGGTCGAAAAAATGAAGTAATCGTAAGTATAAACTGGAAATCAAACCAGCAGTGAAACAGTGTTAGGTTAATCGTGAATGAAGAAGATTGGAATGTAAATAGTAAATGGCGAAATGTACAAAACAGATTGGGTGTTAAGATATTGACCAACCACCATTAACCAAGTCTGTGTTCAATAAATCAATTTTAAATACCAGTATAATGACAATGGGTATGCAAATACAATGGCTTTTTATATTGGCATTGCCAGTAGCATGTATTGCCTGGACAGTTACCCATGAAGAGGTTTTTCGGGAACCAAGAGATTATTGTAGTAAACGCAGTGAGGAGGGCAAAACAATCCTCGAACGAAAACTTTTTTACCTCTTTACCTGCGAATACTGCTTTAGCCATTATGTAACCGCAGTGTTTCTCCTTTTAACAGGCTTCAAGCTGCTGGTTGACGACTGGCGTGGATATGTGATATCAGAATTTGCCTTAGTTTGGGTTGCAAATTTTTATATGGGTTTGTTCGGTTTGCTTAGGCAGAATATAAAAAAGGAAAAAAGTAATATTAAACTGTTGGAAGAAAAGTCCTCCTCCGTACATGATGATTTGGAAATGTAGGAATCCTATAACTCTTTCTTGCAATTGTGTAACCCGCCCAAAAATTAAGCACTCAACTTTGTGGTGTGATTTTTCCACAACAGGCAAAATACCTTAAAAATCTCCTATCATCTGCGTTGTTTAAGCTGGTTGCAGTCACTATTTTTAAGAAAAGAATTTATGAAATAAATCAATAATTATGAAACTGAATATTGGAATAACCGAGAAGGATTTGAAAAGTACAAACAAATTATTAGGTACCATTTTAGCCGATGAAATGACCTTGTACATTAAAACGAGGAAAGCACATTGGAACGTTTCCGGCGAAAGCTTTATGGAATTGCATAAGCTGTTTGAAGGACAATATAAACAACTGGAAGAATCCATTGATGAAGTAGCGGAACGGATTGGAAAACTCGGTGAGAAAACCATTGGCACTATGGAAGAATTTATGTCACAAACATCCTTAAAGGAACATCCAGGAAAATATGTGTCATCTAAAGAAGTTATCGCTGAATTACTGGACGATCATGAAGCAATAATTGTTAGACTACGAAAGGATATTGATGAAAGCGCAGATAAAAATAACGATGCAGGAACAGCAGATTTTCTTACCGGATTGATGGAACAGCATGAAACAATCGCCTGGGTTTTAAGAAGGTATCTTAATTAATTAGTTGATTGTAATATAAATCATGAACCTACCAATTGTTACTTCTATTGGAAAAGGATTTCGCTTTTAATATTTGTCGTATCAATATCATCTCAATCCATCATCTGATCAATCAGATCAGGAACAATTTAAATTGGTGCACCTTTTGTTGTTTGGTAGGGATGCGGCTCGGGGCGAGGCCGCAGTTGTTATTTAATACCACCAACTTACGCTACAACAATTTCAAATGCGATCATCGAATCATTCTGCATACAATTATTTGATTTTAAAAACATTTCAATGAACAAAGCAATATTGTTGAACAAGCGGCCTGTTGGAAAACCAACATTAAACACGTTTAAAATTACGGAAGAAGAAATGCCGGCCTTGCATGTAGGGGAGGTTTTATTAAAAACGCTTTATGTATCGGTTGATCCTTACCTGCGGGGCAGGATGAATGATGCAAAATCATACACCCCTCCTTTTGAATTAGACAAACCGATTCAATCAGGTATTGTGGCAGAGGTTACCGCTTCTAATCTGCCTGACTTTGCAAAGGGCGATTATGTTTCCGGCATTTTAGACTGGAAAGAGTACCAGGTATCAAACGGTTTAGGATTGATTAAAGTAGATCCGGAAGTAGCAAGCCTTTCTGCCTACTTAGGTATTTTAGGGATGACTGGACTTACTGCCTATCTCGGTCTAACAAAAATCGGCAGTCCCGTTGCCGGCGAAACACTTGTAGTGTCTGGAGCAGCCGGTGCAGTAGGAAGTGTGGTTGGGCAAGTTGGTAAAATTTTAGGCTGTAAGGTTGTAGGCCTTGCCGGCACGGATGAAAAAGTAGAGGAGCTGATATCTACTTTCAAATTTGACGACGCCATCAATTATAAAACTACCAGTAATTTAACCGAAGCAATTAAAGCAGCTTGTCCTGGTGGAGTAGACATTTATTTTGACAATGTTGGAGGAGAAATTTCAGATGCGGTGTTGGCAAACATAAATAAGCATGCAAGAATTATTGTTTGCGGCGCCATCTCACTTTACAATGAAACAAAGTCGCCAGTTGGCCCTCGCATCCAGCCCATTATTCTTACCAAGAGTGCTTCCATGACCGGTTTTATAGTGAGTGACTTTTCAGAAAAATTTCCGACAGCCGCTAACATGCTGGCAACCTGGTTAAAAGATGGTAAATTAAAATATGCCGAAACCATTGTTGAAGGTTTTGAAAATATCCCCCAGGCCTTTCTAGATTTATTTGAAGGAAAGAACAATGGCAAAATGATTGTAAGAATTTTATAGGATGAAATGTTTGGCATTAGAATAAGACGGAAAGAACATTTATTAGAGCTATAAATAATTGATAATTTTCAGTAAATAAAACAGTCCTTACTTTAAATAGCCACTGAAATTTTATTTCTAAACCTCAATTGAAAAACGATTTATGAAAGCTTTATTCGTATTAACCTCTCACAGTGATTTGGGAAATACCTGGAAGAAAACCGGTTTCTGGATAGAAGAATTTGCGGCACCTTATTTTGTAATGGCGGATGCGGGAAGCCGCTAATGGTGAGCCGTTGGTAAAAGGAAAAGCAGTTACAAGGTTTTCAAACATAGAAGAAGAAGCCGTTCACTTAACTTCCATTGTTCCTTTTTCACGGGAGGATGAATTGAAAAAACTGGGCGGAAAATATAGCAGTAGATCGCACTGGGAGTCATATGTTCAGCAGGATGGTTTGCTGATCACCGGGCAAAATCCTGTTTTATTTGAAGAGGTTGCTAAATTAATTCTTAAAACCCTTTTAGAAAAGTAGACTGCTAAAAAAACAAGTATACTGTTGATTTTCGGGATAACAATTCAAAGCGAAAAATTTATGGAAGCACTATCAAATAAAAATTCACAAACAAAAGCAAAAGAAGCCTACCAGGATGATTTTTTCCAGGATAAAGCCTATAATTCTGGCATCAGGGCTTTATTGTCAATCAGGAATTTTAGCGGGGTGCTGGAAAAGGATTACGTTCAATTAACTACATTGGAGAAGGAGTTGGATAAGGCGAATAGGCTTGCATTCTCAATAATCGAAACCCATGCTCCGGTTGAATTACAGCAGAACTGGAATGCCAATCTGGCTACGGTAAATGCAAATGTGGTAGGTATGAACACCATACTGCACACAGCAGGAGAAAAAGTAAGCCATGATACGGAGACAGATTCCGCTGATTTATGGAAGCAGTTCAATCTTCACCTGGAAACATTGAAAAAAGGCTATACTGAGTTAAAGAATTACGGGGTGCAAATTTTGCCTGAAACGGAACATTTGTTATGGAACAACGAGGTTTTTAACGCAGAAACTGCTGCCTTCCCAAAGGTGATCGCACATGCAGAGTTGTGTCGGTTAAAGCTACAAATGCTTGAAAAATATACACCAGCGGAATTAACAAGTATCAATAAAATGATATTGGATCATATTCCGGCTGATTTTAATTTTGAAGAGTCTTACAACTATCAAAAAAAATATTTAGAAGCCCTTGTAGATTTCACAAAAGATCTGCAATCGAAAAAAAATCTGTGGGATAAATTTTTAGATGTATTGGCAGGTGGTACAAATCAGCCTCCCTCTGAGCATGTAATGATGGAAAAATGGCTGGAAGGCGAAAAGGGAGACCTGTTATAATATCGCAACATCTTTTGGCCTATTTTAAAATCACCGTATTTATAGAAGTGTTTCATGGTTGTAATCCACCGATAGCTTAACACAAAAAACGTTGATAAATTCGGTCGATGGACAATAACCAACTTGATGAGTCATTCGCAAAATTTAAAAATGAAAGGATATAAAAGCAACATCGAAAAAGATACCCTCGGAAATAGTAATTTTCGAAATGTACTCTACACGGGTAAGCAAATCCAATTGGTTCTTATGAATCTGAAGCCAGGTGAAGATATCGGTACTGAAACGCATATCGGCAATGACCAGTTTTTTCGTTTTGAAAAAGGCGAAGGTAAATGTATCATTGATGGACATGCGTACGAGGTAACAGACGGCGATGCGATCATTGTACCTGCAGGAGCAAAACACAACGTAATCAATACAAGCGATCACAAGGAATTAAAATTGTATACTATCTACGGCCCACCCAATCATCTGGGTGGTACGATAAGATCTACGAGGGAAGATGCAGAAAAGCAGCCTGAAAAATTTGACGGGATATCAACGGAATAGAAAATGAACATTTAAACGAAACCAAAGTACTCCCCAACCATCTGCGAAAACACACTACGATGGAGCAGTAAAATACCCCCGGCAATTATAAAGCGCCTTAAAAACTATTAAACAAGTAAAAGAAATAACATGTTCTATAGACCGGTTGCATATCGAAATTGCCTTCAAAAAAGGCATCTGATATTGCCCAAGTAAATGGCAATTTTAAAA
>JBBQQP010000155.1:0-7718 GCA_038215675.1 Chitinophagales bacterium
TAGCTTTTTATATTTGCCGGCTTTACTCCAACTCATAAATAATATGTGCCAAACTGCTTGAGAAATGTGTGCCGGATCATGTGTTAGTAAGCGGAAAAAAACGTATAAAAGGGATATCTTAAAAACAACCATCCCCTATAATTCAATCATTTATAGGGGATTTTATGTGCCCGGGACTGGATTCGAACCAGCACATCCTTGCGAACGCTGCGACCTGAACACAGTGCGTCTACCAATTTCGCCACCCGGGCATTTCCAACAGTTGTAAGATTCAGGGTTGCAAATATAGAAAAGTAAACCGTATCTGCATTAAAAGGATTTGAGTTAATTATACAATATTCCCCCGGCCCTTCCAGCCGGTTAGTAAAACGCCTGCAATCACCAGCACCGTACCAATGATTTGTTCAATAAAAATCCGTTCCCCTAACACTAAATGGGCTTGTATAATCGTACTTACCGGGCCAATGCTTGATACAATCGCTACATTATTGGAACCAATCTTTTTCATTGCATTGGAAATTAAAAACCCCGGTATAACAGTGGCAACAATGGCCAATAAAAAACCATATCCCCAGAATGCATTACCGGTTGGTATTTTACTATAATTGCCCACTATTAAAAAATGCAGAAACACTCCTGCTGTTGATGCGAGCATGGCGTAGGCTGTAAATTTGGTGGCTCCCACCAACGGAATCATTTTACCGCTTCCTACCAGATAAATAGCAAAAGTGATGGCACAAATAAATATCAATACACTGCCCAACAAAAAATTTGGATTATTTAAATCAACCGTTAATTCTCCAAAATATGCAATACCAATACCCAGGTAAGTCAATGCCAGCGCAATTTTTTGTATGCGGGAAATTTTTTGCCGGAAAAGAAAAGCATTTATCAACACTACAAAACTTGGATACAGGAAAAGAATCAGTCGCTCCAGTCCGGCGCTGATATATTGTAAGCCGATAAAATCGAACAGGCTGCTTAAATAATATCCAAACAAACCAAGTGCAATAATGCTCGCCCATTGTTTAGAAGTCAGCGTAATATTATCCTTTTTGTTACTTGCTAATATCGCAGCCCCAACAAAGAAGGGAAGCGAAAAAAGCATTCGTATCGCCAGCAATGTAAGAGCATCGGTAGGGGTATGCACAAAAGCCAGTTTAACAATGATTGCTTTTGTAGAAAACAGGATGGATCCTGCAAAGGCAATAATGAATCCGGCTATCGGGATGGTTGTATTGGTATTTTTTGGTAACATCATTAAACAGTCCAGCCCCAAAATCGGGGCTGGGTATTTTACATTTTAAAAATCTTCAGGTATTTTTCTACACGCATATTTACATGCTAAAAAGCCTGCGCTTGTTCTTTTCTGGAAATGACAAAGGCATTAAACAGATACATTAAAATCTCTCAACGCATCATTCAAACTGGTTTTCAGATCAGTCGATGGTTTGCGTTGTCCAATGATTAAAGCACATCCAACACCAAAGTCGCCCGCCGGAAATTTTTTGGTATAAGAACCAGGAATTACAACACTTCTTGCCGGCACCCTACCCTTCATTTCAATGGGCTCTGCACCGCTTACGTCAATTATTTTTGTTGATTGCGTAAGCACTACATTGGCACCTAACACCGCTTCTTTTTCTACTCGTACGCCTTCTACCACAATACAACGGCTACCTATAAAACACCCATCTTCTATAATCACCGGGCTTGCCTGCAATGGCTCCAACACGCCTCCAATTCCCACACCTCCACTGAGGTGAACGCCTTTACCAATCTGTGCACAACTACCTACAGTTGCCCATGTGTCCACCATGGTTCCTTCATCTACATATGCACCAATGTTTACGTAAGACGGCATCAACACTACATTTCTTGCGAGAAAGGCACCATATCTTGCAATCGCATGTGGCACGGCTCTCACTCCCAGTTCCGCATAGCCGCTTTTCAATTTCATTTTGTCATAAAACTCAAATGGGGGCAACACCATTGTTTCCATTTGCTGTATAGCAAAATACATGAGTATCCCTTGCTTCACCCATTCATTTACATGCCAGTGAATACTGCCGTCGGATGCAAACCCATCTGGGGATGCGGTACGAAGCCGACCTTTATCTACCTCCTCAATCACATCTCTAACGGCATCTGCGTATGTTGTTTCTTTCAAAAGTTCCCGGTTGGTCCAGGCGGCTTGTATTAATTCCTGTAATTGCATAATATTAATTTGGTTAAACTTATAAATTGTAAAAAGATGATTTCAAATGAGCTGACTGTTCTAACGGGCGCAAGATACAAAAAGAAAAAATTGAGCAGCAAACCTGACACTGTAAAATGAAAAATGTGTACAATCATTCTTACCAGGCACCATGAATTTAAATAAAGTCTTCATACAAAATGTATGTGTTGTAACACAAGCTTCTCATGGTTTTATTTATATTGCAGCCGCAATAAGCACACAACAATATGAAGATAGGCTATGACGGTAAAAGGGCTTTCCAAAACAAAACAGGATTGGGGAATTACACCCGTTCGCTCATTGCCATTTTAAGCCAGTATTATCCGGATTTTAAATACAGTTTATTTGCGCCTAAACAAACCAGCCTGTTTGATACAGCGGCTATCGGCAATGTGAATGTGATCCTTCCCAAACAACCATTTTACAAAAAGTTCCCCACTATCTGGAGACAGCTTGGTATGATTAAAGAAATTAAAAATGCCGGGCTGGATATTTATCATGGCGTAAGCAATGAGCTGCCCCGGGGTATCGAAAAAACGGGTATCAAAACGGTCGTAACAGTACACGACTTAATTTTTGAGCGATATCCCGAAACCTATCATTTTGATGAACGCTATGTGCATCGCTGGAAGATTAAAAGGGCGTGTAATATAGCGGATGCAATCATTGCCATCAGTAAACAAACAAAGGATGATCTCGTAAATTTATATGGCGTAAATGCGGATAAGATCGAAACCTGCTATCAAAGTTGCAACCCGATATTTGAAAAAATAATTTCACCTGCCGAAAAAGCATTGGTAAAAGAAAGATACAATTTACCGGACCAGTACTTTTTATTTGTAAGTTCCATTGCTCCCCGCAAAAACCTGATTGCCATTTGCCGTGCGATGATTTTACTGAAAGAAAAACTTAATATTCCACTGGTAGTGATTGGCGATGGAAAGAAAGAAAAAGCGATAGTAAAAGATTGGATGCTTGCCAATGGAATGGCCAGCCATTTGATATTGCTAAATGAGTTGCCTGCAGCCAAAGAAAATCCTTTCACAACGGCCGCAGATTTTCCTGCTATTTACCAACAGGCATTGGCATTGATTTATCCATCTATTTTTGAGGGCTTTGGACTGCCGGTGCTGGAAGCTTTGTGGAGTGGATTGCCTGTAATTTGCAGCAACACATCCAGCCTTCCGGAAGTGGCGGGTGATGCTGCTTTGTACTTCGCACCGAATGATTGCGAAATGCTTGCAGAGCATATGCTAAGTGTTACTATAAATGCCAATCTCAGAGAAACATTGAGAAGCAAAGGTTTTCAACAGGCGCAGCATTTTTCCACAAAAAAATATGCAGAAAACATCGTACAAGTTTATAAAAATATTTTATGATTCCATTTGTAAACGACATTGACGAATGCCTGCGGGTGCTAAATAATGGCGGTGTAATCCTATATCCAACGGATACCATCTGGGGCATCGGATGTGATGCAACCAATGAAGAAGCTGTAGCAAAAATTTATATACTTAAAGAAAGAGTTGCCAGCAAAAGTATGATCATTTTACTGGCAGAAGAGAGAGATATTTTAACCTATGTAACACAACCGGACCTTCAGATATTTGATTACATAAAAGGAATCTCAAAACCCGTAACGGTGATTTATGAAGGCGCTACTGCGATGGCGAAAAACCTGGCTGGAGAAGATGGCACCATAGCCATACGAGTTGTAAATGATGCGTTTTGCAAACACCTGATCAAAAGTTTTCGCAAACCCATCGTGTCTACCTCGGCCAATATTTCCGGGTATCCGCCGCCACTTATTTTTAATGACATAGATGCGGCAATAAAAAGCGGTGTTGACTATATAGTACAACACCGCCAGGATGATTTATTTGCTGCTGCGCCATCTGCAATTATTAAATGGAACAGCAATGGTATTCCTACCATCATACGAAACTGATTATCGCGAATTGTGAATGGTAAATTGTGAATATAAATGCTATGACTTCATCAATTAAGCATTGAGCTTTGACCATTTACGATTTACAAGTTTACCCCGGCACCTTTATAAAATTGCAAGACCAACACCCACCTGCACACTTTGACTTCTCCACTTATCTTTGTTATCAATGTCATTTAAATTATTCAAGCCCAATGTATACCGTCCATAAATTCTAAAGCCTCCTAACTTAAACTGTACACCTGCCAACATACTAAAATCGCCTTCCTTGAATGCACTCTTACCATTTTCAACCGTCGTTCTGCTTTTATCATTTACAATTGAAAACTGAGGCCCGGCCTGTAATGCAACAAATTTTGAAAGCTTTACATTTAATAAAATGGGTATACTCAAATAATTCAATTTTGCCTTGGTACCGTTACTTACGACATTTTTATAAATATCATTAAAACTGGATGAAGTGTCTTGTGAAATTTGGTTAAAAACAACTTCAGGCTGAATAGAAAATCTTTTACCCAAACCAATTTCTGTAAATCCACCAAGGTGATAACCATAACTAAATTGATCTTTAAAAGATTGACCGGTTATTTTATTTACGTTGGCCCCGGCTTTCACACCCAGGTGAAAAGTTTGCGCATGTGCTGCCGAAAAAACAAAGATGACAAGTGCAAGTGTTACTAGTTTTGCTTTCATATTTTTAGTTTTTGATTTAGGTAACATATTTCAAGTTATATGCCAATGGTAAAAAACAATATACAATTATTTGTTAACCAACAAACTGCTTAAAAAGTATAGCCAATATTGAAAGTAAAAAGCTTAGAAAATCTTTTGCTGACCGGATCTAATGCTGGTATATAATAATCAAAATAAAGTTGGGGTTGCAAATAAAATTTACCAATCATATATCGCATATCAATGTTTAGACCAATGGACTGTACTGCAAAATCAGATTCCAACAATTTGTCAATCTTTCCCCTTCTATTCAATATTCTAAATAGATTGATGGCATTTGTATTGTGACTAATGGCTGTTTTACCGGAACCCATATTCACCATCAAAGTTGGAGTTAAAGAAAGCCCGTCCGACTGATCAAATACTTCATACCACAAAAACTGGTGTCCCACCGTAAACATTAAAGAAAAGGCGTTTAATTTATAAGTAACAGAATCATAAAAGCTCCTTTTAATACCAGCAATTACAGTATCCTTGTGCCGGGCATTTTTGTACACTCCATTTGAAAACCCCACGGCTACTCCCGGCTGTAACCAATTTTTTAAATAACTGAAAGAAGTATAAAAATCGTTTTGAATGGGCGATGAATAAGGAGAGAATTTATTTTTTACAAAATAATGCGTGTATAAAATATCAAAGGCAATGTTTTCATCACCAACTAAACCGAAGGATGGTGACACTGAATATTGGCTCACCGCTACTCCACTTCCCTCATTTAATAAGTTAGCGCCAGCTGTTAATCCCAAACCAGATTTATGCGTGTAGCCAACAGACGGAGAGTAAATCACTTTACCAGAACTTTGATAGGCATTGAGCGCATTATTTTTTATGCTATAAAGCCGGTTTCCAATTCCAAGGTTTACATATAAATTGCTTGAAGCATTGTCTGAAGAATCCAGCATGTTCTTTAACTGGTTCAAGATTTCAATAGAATCTTTTCCACTTAAATTGTTTGCCGGATATGTTTGGGCGATCGCCCTGCCTGAAACAAACTCAAAAAATATAAAGAGAGCAATGACTGTGCGCATGGGAGAGAGTTAAATGTTTGGCCGAACCAAAGTCAGACCAATCAATTACAAAAAAGTTTAAGGCATAACGTATTTATAGCCTAAATATTTAGCAAAAAGCAAAGGACATCGTATTAACTTAATATTCAATTGCCTTTTGTGGCCGAAAACCCTTAGATTTGCAAAATTATTTATAACGAGTATTGCATGAAGTGCCCAAAAGGCTGTTGAAATTAGTTTTTACTTTGATTTTTTTTAATTAGGAATTCGGTAGCGCAACAACAGAAAATAGCATATCATGTAAACGCAAAAACAATTTACATGAATGCATTTGAAGCCTTAGGCTTAAACGAACAATTAGTACAGGCAATAACGGAAATGGGATTTGAAACCCCCACCCCCATCCAGGAAAAAGCAATCCCCGTTTTATTATCAGGAACAACAGATTTTGTAGGTTTGGCACAAACCGGTACAGGTAAAACTGCTGCCTTTGGTTTGCCGTTACTACACTTAATTGATATCTCCCAGAAGCATCCACAGGCGTTGATCGTTTGTCCTACCAGGGAATTATGTTTACAGATTTGCAATGATTTAATGAATTTTAAAAAGCATTTAAAAGGCTTAAATGCCGAGCCGGTTTACGGTGGTGCTTCCATTTCAATGCAGATCAGGGATTTGAAAAGAGGTGTACAGATAGTAGTAGCTACTCCCGGGCGTTTGATAGATTTGATTGAAAGAAAAGCAATCGACCTGCAAAAAGTGAAGTATGTTGTATTGGATGAAGCAGATGAAATGCTGAACATGGGCTTTAGAGATGATATTGATTTCGTCTTGAAAAATACCATCTTAAGAGAAAGCATCTGGTTGTTTAGTGCCACCATGCCTACGGCCGTGAAAGCTATTTCTAAAAACTTTATGACTAACCCGATTGAGGTTACAATGGGCAAAAAGAATACTGCGAATGTTAACATCGATCATCAGTATTTTATTACTCCTGCTCATAGCCGTTATGACACATTGAAACGCTTGGTTGATTTTAACCCGGGTATGTATGGTGTAATTTTCACCCGTACTAAAGCAGACGCACAGGACGTTGCAGAGCGTTTGGTTAAAGAAGGCTATGATATTGAAGCATTGCATGGTGATTTAACCCAGCAACAAAGAGACAAGGTAATGGGTCGCTTCCGTGCCAAAAGCATTCAGTTATTGATTGCAACCGATGTGGCTGCAAGAGGTATTGATGTAGATGGTATTACACACGTGATAAACTATGAATTACCGGATGATATTGAAGTGTACACTCACAGAAGTGGCCGTACTGCAAGAGCCGGTAAGAGTGGAATTTGTATCACTATCTGCCATAGCAGGGAAGCTTATAAAATCCGATCAATTGAAAAAATGATCAATGCACAGTTTCATCGGTTGGATATACCAAGTGGTAAAGATGTTTGCCGCAAACAGTTTTTTCATTTTATGGAAAAATTGATGGATGCTGATATTTCAAACAATGAATATGAAACTTATATGCCTGATTTGTCTGCAAAGTTTGCAGATGTCAGCAAAGAAGATGTATTAAAGAGGGTGGCTGCTTTAGAGTTTAACCATTTCTTAAAATATTATGAGCATTCAGACGACCTGAACGTAAAAACGGATTCAAGAGAAAGAAGAACGGAAAGTAGCTTTAGAGATGCAGGTAGCGGCGACCGAAGAGAGCGGACAACCTTTGCACGACCAGACAATGGTTTTGCGAGACTATTCATCAACCTTGGTACTAAAGATGGTTTTTACAAAG
>JBBQQP010000156.1:0-7702 GCA_038215675.1 Chitinophagales bacterium
TCAGGTTAATCCAAAAAAAGTGTTCGATTCTCATTATTGTTTCACCTAAAAAATCAAAACTATGCAATTTTTTGCTTGCTGCAAACACCTCTATGAAAGAGAAGGTGTTTCGAAAACATTACTGGTCATGAAAATAACTACTTTTTTTTTGATTGTTTTCTGCCTGAACGCAAGTGCAGGCGGATACGCTCAAAAAGTAAACCTTGATCAAAGGAACGTTCCCTTAAACAAGGTTTTCAAAGAAATTAAAAAACAAACAGGGTTTACATTCGTTTACACCGGGGGCTTATTGCGTCAGGCAACCCGGGTTACTATTACTATGTCTGATGCCTCGCTTGAACAAGTGTTAGAAGCTTGTTTCCGGAATCAGCCTTTAAGTTATTCCATATTTAATAAAATGGTCGTTGTAAAGGAAAAAGACCCAATTATTGTTACGGAAATCCCCCTGGCTCCTCCCATCTCAATACTGGTAAAAGGGGAGGTTGTCAATGAGAAAGGCGAAGCGCTTTCCGGGGCAACCGTTACCGAAAAAGGTACTAATAATGTTGTGGCAACAAAAGAAGATGGCAGTTTTTCTATTAATACTTTAAGTTCTAAAGCTATATTAATTGTATCCTATGTTGGTTATGCAACAAGGGAAATAGCTGTAAATAACCAAGCCAACATTTCCATTACATTGGTACAGGCAAATGCTAATTTAGGTGATGTGGTAGTAGTGGGATATGGCAGTGTACGGAAATCTGATGTTACAGGCTCAGTGTCCAGAGTAGGAGCAGCAGCTATTGAAGCTACGCCTATTGTAGCATTGGACAGAGCCATGCAGGGAAGAGTTTCGGGTGTACAGGTAACAACCAATTCTGCAAGGCCCGGCGGCTCTACCACTATCCGCATACGAGGTGCAGGCTCTGTAAATGCCGGTAACGAACCCTTGTATGTTATAGATGGTTTTCCAACCAACAATCTAAATTCGATTAATCCTTCTGACATTGAAACCCTGGATATTTTAAAAGACGCATCTGCCACCGCTATTTATGGATCAAGAGGTTCTAATGGTGTGGTTTTAATCACAACGAAAAGAGGAAAGGCAGGGCAGTCAATAATTGAATTTGATAGCTATTATGGTATTCAGTCGGCACGAAGAAAGATTCCTGTTTTAAACGGCAAAGAGTATGCTGAGTTCCTGAACGAAGCAAGAGTAAATGGCGGAGGCGTTGCTTACTTTAATGGGTCAGGTCCTGAACGGCCTTTGCCTTCGGCTATCGGGGAAGGCACCAACTGGCAGGATGTTGTGTTCAGAGATGCGCCCATGAAAAACTATCAGCTTTCTATTTCAGGAGGCGAAGCAAAAACCCGTTATTCACTGTCAACAAGTCTGTATGACCAGAGCGGTATTGTTATTAATTCAAGATTTAGAAGAGCTACACTCCGTGCTAACATAGATCATGACGTATCGTCAAAGCTTAAGATCGGCCTGTCTTTGCAGGGCGCTTATATTAATTCCGATGCTGCAAGTACTGAAGCAGGGAATCACCGAAGTAACGTAACATCTGCAGCCTTAAATTATGCTTCTGTGTTTCCAAAATACAATGCTGATGGAAGCTATTTCAGAGACCCAGCTAACTTAAATCCATTTCCTACTGATAACCCACTTGCTCTTGCCACCGAAATTTTAAATAAAACAAAAGGGATAAGGGTTTTCACCAACGTGTATGCCGAGGCAAAAATTTTAAAAAATCTTACCTTCCGCACTACATGGGGGGCAGACCTTAATAGTAACAAATTTAATAATTACAACTCCCGTAAGCTACTGCTATCGAGTGGTATAGGCAATGCAAGCGTTGGCTCCGATCAGGATATAACCTGGCAATCAGAAAATACCTTAAGCTACTCGAGTGTATTTAAACAAAAGCATGTCTTTAACGCTTTGTTAGGATACACTTTTCAGGAAACACGCTATGAATTTGCGCAGGCAACAGCTTCTGGTTTTAATAGTGATTTTGCCACCTACAACAACCTGGGGGCTGCTACCATCAGGGAAGCCCCTTCTTCAGCCGTTTCGCAATCTGCTTTACTTTCATATTTGGGACGGGTAAATTATGGATACGACAGCCGTTATTTGTTCACATTAACGGCAAGAAGAGACGGATCGTCGAGGCTAGGGCCAACAAAGAAGTTCGGATACTTTCCATCAGGCGCTTTTGCCTGGAGGGTGAGCAACGAAAAATTTATGACACGCCAAAAGTTATTCAGCGATCTTAAAGTAAGAGTAAGCTATGGGTTAACAGGAAATCAAAGCATTGGCGATTACCGATTTTTATCTTCTTTAAATAATTCATCTTACCCTTTTAATGGCGCCCTTTTCGTCGGATCATCGCCTAATGGGGTTAGTAACCTTAATTTACAATGGGAGAAAAACCAACAGTTTGATGTAGGATTAGATTTATCGGTCTTAAATAACCGCATACAGTTTACGGTCGATTACTATAAAAAGAAAACGTATGATTTATTATTTGATCTTGATCTGCCTCTAAGTTCCGGGTATTTTACTTCGCTAACCAATGTAGGAAGTATAGAAAATAAAGGATGGGAATTTGCTGTAAACACACACAATATAGACACCAAAAACTTTCAATGGAAAACCGCTTTTAATATCTCCTTTAATAAAAATAAAGTTTTAAAGCTTGACGGACGACCGCAATTTCAGAGCGGCACAGGTAATGGCGATTTACAAATAAACAATCCGATACTATTAAAAGTTGGACAGCCATTAGGGAATTTTTATGGCCGTATAATGGACGGTATTTTCCAAAACCAGGCCGAGGTAGATAAGTCGGCACAAAAAAACGCAAAGCCAGGCGACATCAGGTATAAAGATATCAATGGAGATGGAACTATAAGTGACCTTGACCGGACGGTAATTGGCAATGGGTATCCGAAATTCTTTGGGGGCCTTGATAATACCGTCACATTCAAAAATTTTGACCTCAATATATTTTTGCAGGGTAGTTATGGAAATGAAATACTAAATCTTTCCCGGTTAGAGCTGTATGGCCTAAACGGTCAAAACCAGGCTAAGGAAATTGTTAATCGGTGGACCCCTACCAACCCCAGTAATACTATTCCGAGAGCCAATACAGCCGGTGGTCAAAAAATCCTTTCATCCTACCTGATTGAAGATGGATCTTATTTGAGATTAAAAAACATTTCGCTTGGCTACCAACTGCCTGCGCTGGTTTTAAAAAAGCTTTTACTGCAGTCTGCCAAAGTATATGTGAGTGCTCAAAACTGGCTAACCCTAACAAACTATAAAGGATACGATCCTGAAGTAAGCTACCAGGGGAATACTGCTATCAGTCAAAGTATTGATTTAGGTGCTTACCCCAACAGCAAAACAATACTTGTAGGTGTTAACTTAAAATTCTAACGATTAAAATTTCAAATGCAATGAATACAAAACATTTATTAAACGTATTGTTGATAACATTAGCGATATGCAGTTGCGAAAAAAAACTAGATCTAACACCGTTGGGTAATCCTACAACGGGAACTTTTTATAATACAGCACAGGATGGGGCTGCGGCTATTACTGCTACCTACGCTGCCTTACAAGGCAACTTGTACGGAATTGAAGCCATACTAACGCCTACAACAGTTACAACCGATGATGGAATCCCCTTCTTAACCGGAAATGCAGATAGGATAGCATTATGGAAGTATAATATAGCTCCTGCTAATAACTGGACATCAAGTCCGTGGACATGGAGTTACATAGCAATTCAAAGATGCAATGTTGCAATAGCCCGTATACCCGCCATTGCAATGGATGAAACGATTAAGAAAAGATATGTAGCAGAAGCCAAATTTATACGGGCAATGATGTATTTTAATTTAGTTCGGTTTTATGGAGGTGTATCATTGGTAACTACAGAAACTTTGTCCACGCAGTCCGACCAGATTAATATTCCACGCTCTTCAGTTGATGAAACTTATAACTTAATAGAACAGGATTTAAAAGAAGCAGAGACTGTTTTACCTAAAGCTTATACAGGAAATGATAGAGGAAGAGCTACGCAGGGGGCAGCAAAAGGGCTATTAGCCAAAGTATATTTAACCAGGGCAGGCAGTACAGCAAGTTCTCCTTTATGGGCCCAGGCTGCTGCAAAAGCCAAAGAAGTAATTGACCTTGGCGTGTACGATTTATGGACAAACTTTGCTGATGTGTATGACAAAAATAACCGGGGTGGTAAAGAGTCTGTTTTTGAAATAATGTATTTAACGGATGTTTCAGGTAACTTTCACTCTTCTTGGTGGTCGCCCCGAGGTGATCCAAGAGTGCCCTTTAATGGATTTGGAACGATACGGCCCACCAAAAGTTTGTATGATCTTTTTGTACCTGGTGATAAACGCCGCGATATCACCTTTCTTTCCTCTTATGTTCATCCTACCACAGGCAATACTGTTAATTTAAGCATTGATAATCCCAATTTTGCCTCCGCAATAACATTTAATAAACTTACTGACCTTGCAAGTAAAGTGTATGGGGGCGGGGGGAAAAGTTTTCCTTATATGCGCTTTTCAGAAATTTTACTCATCTACGCCGAAGCCTTGAGTGAAGCCAACGGCGGACCAAACGGGGAAGCATACACAGCCATCAACCGTGTTAGAAAAAGAGCAGAGTTGGCTGATCTCAGTGGCCTTACCAAAGATCAATTTAAGGATGCGGTATTAAATGAACGCCGTCTGGAGTTGGCATTTGAAGGCCACCGCTGGTTTGATCTGGTACGCACAGGCCGGCTGTTGCAAACTGTAAACGCTGAAACATCTTTTGGCCGTGATCCGCAAATCAAAGCGCATCATATTTTGTTCCCGATACCGCTTCGTGAAATAGGAGCAAATGCTGCCTTAGTTCAAAACCCGGGTTATAATTAATATATTAATTCATTATTTACAATTTCAATTTCACTGATTGTGCATAAACTATTTTTATTTTTTTTATTGATCATTGGCATTGCTGCCAATACCCAATCAAATGAGTCTGCTGATGTAATTGTTTATGGAGGAACGGCTGGCGGAATTATGGCAGCTATTGCTGCTGCCCGGGAAGGGTCATCTGTTTTGCTGGTAGAACCGGGCAAACATTTAGGAGGAATGTTAACCGGGGGCCTTTCCCATACTGATTATGGTGACCGTGCTGTGATAGGTGGCCTTGCCGTTGAATTTTATAGGAGAGTAGCCAAACAGTATAATACAAGCCTTTATTTCTGGCGGGGCCCTGAACCTACTTTGGGAGAAAAACTTTTGAAGGACTGGCTGAGCGAATTGAAAGTAAAAGTGATTTATGGTGAAAGGGTTAAGATGACTAAAAAAGAAGGCAGTGAAATAAAATCCATTGTTACAGTTTCCGGAAAAACCCTAAGCGCAAAAGTATTCATTGACGCTACTTATGAGGGCGACTTAATGGCAAGGGCTGGCGCATCGTACGCTATCGGCAGAGAAGGAGTTGCCGAATACGGAGAATCATGGGCTGGCCGGCAACCGTTCCGGCCTGATGGACATACGTTTCATTATCCAGTTTCTCCTTTTAAAAATGGAAGGGATGGGGAGTTGCTACCGCTTATAAATGAAAGGCCGATGGCTAAAATAGGAAGTGCGGATAGCGGGGTCCAGGCTTATTGTTTCCGTCTTATTATGACAAATAATCCTTCAAACAAAGTTGACATTACAAGGCCTGCAGATTATGACGCTGCAAGATTTGAATTATTGAGGCGTTACCTGAAAATACGTAAGCCTGCTACTTTAGGTGAAACAGGTGTGATAGGACCTCATATAAATCTTCCCAACCAAAAAGCAGAAATTAATTCCGGAGGCCCCATTTCTACTAACCTGTACGACGGAAGCAATTGGCCGTATCCCGATGCTGATTATTCAAAACGTGATTCCATCTGGAACGATCACCTGAGTTATACAAAAGGCTTGTTGTATTTTATTAGTCATGATCCTTCAGTGCCTGAAAATATTCGTAAGGAAGCCATGCAATGGGGACTTGCAAAAGATGAATTTGAGGATACAGAGCATTTTCCACACCAGCTTTATGTTCGTGTGGCAAGGCGCTTGATTGGCGAATATGTATTGACGCAACATGACTTAATGAAAAATGTGATAAAGTATGATGCTATTGGAATGGGCTCTTATAATATTGATGTAAGACATATCCAGCGCAATTGGGAATGGATATCCCGCTTCCCGGAATTACGAGGTGAAACTTATAATGAAGGATACCTTTCCATTCCCGTATTGCCTTATCAAATTCCTTATCGGTCTCTCGTTCCAAAGTTTGAAGAATGCAGCAACCTGATTGTGCCTGTTTGCATTTCAAGTTCAAACTTAGCCTATGCATCGTTTAGGATGGAGCCACAATACATGATTGCAGGGCATGCAGCAGGTGTTGCTGCCGCAATGGCAAGTAAAGGTAAAATTGCTGTGCAGAAAATTGATATCAATACTCTGCAAAATAAGCTGCTGCAACAAGGGCAAATAATAAGTATGGAAGAAAATCCAAATGGTTTTTTTCAGCAAGGAAATGCAGTAATTGTAGACGATGATATGACCCGTTTTGTAGAAAAAGAAGGTAGCTGGTCGCTCTCTGAAAACCCTGATGTGAAGCGCCATGATATTACTTATTACATCAACACATCTAACGAACCAGCAAAAATTATTTACCAACCTCATCTTAATCAAAAAGGACAATATAATGTTTATGGCTGGTGGCCAAAAACATCTGAAGGTGCTACGAATGTGCCGCTAACCATCAACTATGCAGGGGGCTCAAAAACAATATTGTTGAATCAAAAGCAAACCGGCGATGGTTGGGTATTGTTGGGTAACTATAATTTTTTGGCAGGCAAAAACGGTAAATTGACTATTACCAACAAGGCAGTGGATGGGCAGGTAATTGCTGATGCTTTCAAATTTGAATTGGTGAAATAGCTTAACATTTTCATAGTCTTAATGCTACTTTTTAAATGAAATAAGTAGAGAATCAGTAATTCTACTTTGACAGGTCAAAAAAGTATTTATGAGGATAACGTAAATTTCTGAATTCGTAGTTATGTAATTATCAAGTATAAATATAGACGATGAGAGAACCCCATCATTACCAACCGAAGAACCTCGGTTTAAAAATATCAGATAATAGCTAAGAATGGAAATGTTATATGGTATTATTATAGAATTTTTTTAGGTAGTATAAAATAGAAAAATGAATTTAAAACATATTGATTATTATTATTTAGAAATATTTTACGATTTACGATTGGTAACTATAACGGTTTAATGCAAATAATGAAGAAGTGAAATAAAAAAAATTGTTTAAAATGGCTTAAATTTTTTTGTGTTCAATCATTAAGTGTCTAAACGACAATTGAAAATATTTACGTTTGTGGTGGATTATTGATGGGATATTATTAAATAATAAGTATTGCAATACCAATAAAAATTTGAATAAATAATTATATACATTCAGCATATTTCTTCATAAGCAGGATTTGAAAAATCACTTAAAATTTTTAACGATTACTTAAAAAGTAAAATCATGAAAAAAAAAGTTTTAAAATTATCTTCTGTAGTAGCAGCACTATTGCTATCAATTGTAACCTTTGCACAGCGTGATCCACTTAAATGGCCGTTTGCAAAAACATCCATT
>JBBQQP010000157.1:0-7654 GCA_038215675.1 Chitinophagales bacterium
ACCGTAGCCGAGGCAGGTTCACCGTAAACAAAAAAAACCACCGGATACTTTTTTGTACTATCGAAATTTTTTGGTCTGTTGATCCATGCATCCAACGTGATACCATCTTCTGTTGTGATGGTCGTGTACTGAATCGTGCTACTGGCAGCTACTGCATCTGCCGCCCGAGCTACAATGCTTTTATTATTCTTAAGGTAATCAGGTAAATACTCCCACTCTTCGACGGAGGCAGTATAATAATTACTAAATTGATGCTTAGCCCATTTGGCGCCAGGCGAAATGGTGTAATTGTGTGTACCCTTATTGGCAAGATTTGAAACAGGTTCCAGTTTACCTTTTCCATCCATTTTTACACGATACAAATAAAGTTGGGTGGCATTATCCGGCGAAGCCATAAAATAAATATAATTGGTTGCTTCATCAATTGATTCAATGGATAAAATATCATAATTGCCGGTAGTGAGCAACGTCTCCTTTTTACCGTCACTGCTTACTTTATACAAATGCCTCCAGCCATCTTTTTCGCTCACCCAAATAAACTCCTTTTTGTTATTAAGCCATTCCCAGCCGGTTGGATCATCATCATTCCAATAACTTTTAATTTCAACCCAGGAATTATTTTTTTCTGAATAAAAAGAATTACTGGTACCATTGGCCACGTTACAATAAAATAATTTGCTTTCCTGCTGTTTGCGATTGAGTTGTTGCACTACCAATGTACCGCCATCACTCCATTCCATTCTTGGAAGATAATGCTGCCGCGGATCTCCGGGAATATCCATCCACCTGGTATCACCACCCTTAATATTTACAACACCAATTTTAACAGGCGATGGGGCCTCTCCCACTTTTGGATATTCAACCGGTATTACTTTTGAATAATTTGAATCCGTTGTATTCAGCATAAAGTAATCGCCTGTTTGAGTGGCATCTACCTGCCAGTAGGCTATACTGGTTCCATCCGGGCTCCATCTAAACCCATCCCGGCAACCGAATTCTTCCTCATACACCCAATCAAAAGTTCCGTTGATTAACTTTCGTGTGCCGTCAAACGTTAGCTGTGTACTCTTCCCAGACGTGATATCTTCTACAAATAAATTATGACCGCTCACATAAGCTGCCCTATTTCCATCCGGCGAAAGTTTTGCATACATCAATGTCTGAGATGGCTTATCATTACCCAGCTTCGTAAACTTATTGGAAGCAATATCAAGTATCCAATAATCACCCCTTGTGTTGTATCGCCATACTTTAGCAGTATTGGTAAATACCAGCAACTTTGTTTTGTTTGTACTAAATGAAAATGCTGCCGGAATGATGGCCTTACCAGAAGCTGTTGTAAGCTGAGATTTTTTTATAATGGTAGTTTCAGTTTTAGATTTTATATCTACCTGGATGACTCCTCCATCCTTAATCTGGTAAAAAGCATTTCCATCGGCTGTAAATTGAGTACCCTGCCGAAATTGGCCAACTGCCAACTGTGATATGGCAATAAAAATGACTAAAACAAATGCCACTGATTTTTTGAACTGCATAGATTTTATTTAGAAAACTAAATTAACGAAATACGGCTACCAGTTGTCACAATAAAAACAAAAGCATTTAATTTTACCAAATGGAAATAGAAAAACTTCGTGTAGATAAGTACCTGTGGGCGATCCGGCTTTTTAAAACAAGAAGCCAGGCAGGCGATGCCTGTGCTAAAAGCAAAGTAAAACTAAAAGGTGAAAACATTAAGGCTTCAAAAACAGTGAGTGTGGGTGACGAATTCGAAGTGAAGACGGACGCCAAACGTTGGGTTATAAAAGTAACAGCTTTATTGGATCATCGGGTTCAATACACCGAAGCGATCAAACATTACGAGGATATTACACCGGCTGACGAATTAGACCGCATTAAGTTTCAGGCTGCCGTTTTTAATACCGGCAAACGCTTGAGCAAAGTAGGCCGCCCTACCAAAAAAGACAAACGTGCCCTTGATGGATTCATGGATATTCCCGAGTGATTTTCAACAGATAATTTTACTCTATTTACTGATACCTGCAGTTGTTCCGTCAATTGGTTTTGGCAAATCAGCTTGTGAGAAAAAATAATTATCTGCTTTAAATACCAATCGCTCCGTTTCACCAACAGAACTGTAGCGGCTATAACCAGTGATCGTATTTTCTTTGTAATTTATTTTCTCTACCCAAAGTAATTTATTTTTGTTCAACAATTGCTTTACTACTAATTTACCGGCCGAATTATAAATGCATTGAAGGGTATAACGTATGTTCTTTTTTGAAACGGGATCCTTGATTTTATATTGAACGGCATCGATTCTGCCGGTGCCGCTTCTTTCTATTCTGGCGGATGCAACCACCTCCAGCGTATTACTTATTCTAAAAGAGAGTAACTGGTTGAATTCATCAAAGCTGTATTCCCAACCGGGTACGCTGGCAGCGTCCTGTTTTTGTATATCAAACGGCGCAATATCATCCCCATAAAACTGCGCTGCCTTCTTATCTGTAGCATTCAACATGTTGCCATAATAATCAAACTGTATATTTAATTTCCTTGCCTTGCCATCCTCATAAATATCTATAATGGTTGATTTTACAATCGTATCTAGGTATTTAATATTACCTGCATACTTAAGACCTATTGCTGAAATTGTTTGGTACGTATTGGCTTCCTGGCGCTCGATACTGATCGTTGTATCCCTGATTGTTCTCGACTCCGAAATATTGTTGTACTCAATAGCCTGGTGCTTTTCAAGCACTAAAACACCATCCAGTCCCGCCGCCGCAGCTTCCTGCTTTAAGGTCTTTAATAAAGTCTCATAGCTTGCATTAGTTGGTCCGCTTGCATCTATCATTTTTACTTTGTAGTAAGGCTGCGTGGGTTGTTCGTTGTTAAAATAAACATCCACATTTTGTTGGTGAGGCAACAGTGGAATATTGGTAATTGATTTTTGATATTCTGTTCCTGTGTGTAAGGTATAATTGGAACAGGAAAAAATGAACAGCAAAAAAATGAGGAGGTAAAAAGTTTTATTCATAAGCGGAAAATATTTTACAAATAACCGTCAAAATACCAGCCATCTATTTTTAAAGAATGAAAGAATATGTTAATTAAGTTTGCACAATGAAAATTGATATCATATCGGTGGTTCCGGATTTATTGGAAAGCCCGTTTGCCCATTCTATCATGAAACGGGCGAAGGATAAGGGATTGCTTGAGGTAAATGTAATTAACCTGAGAGACCATACCACCTATGCAAGAGCACAGGTAGATGACTACCAGTTTGGTGGCGGTGCCGGTATGGTAATGATGATAGAGCCACTTGTAAACGCCATTGAAAGTCTGCAACAAAATACTACTTATGATGAAGTTATTTTTCTAACGCCGGATGGTACAACTTTTAATCAGCAAATGGCGAATCAATTTTCAATGAAAGAAAACCTGCTACTGATTTGCGGGCATTACAAAGGAATTGATCAACGGGTAAGGGATCATTTTATTACGAAAGAAATTTCAATCGGCGATTATGTATTAAGTGGCGGGGAATTAGCGGCGGCTGTTTTGGTAGATGCAATCGGCAGATTGATACCGGGTGTATTAAATGACGAAACTTCTGCCCTAACCGATTCTTTCCAGGATAATTTGCTGGCTCCCCCCGTTTATACAAGACCGGAAAAGTTCAGGGATTGGAAAGTGCCTGAAATTTTAATGAGCGGCAATCATGCAAAAATTGATCAATGGCGAGTGGAACAGAGTTTACAAAGAACGAAAGAAAGAAGGCCGGACTTATTAAATGACGACTTGTAAATATTTAATATGTGGAGTTAACTGAAGTAGTCTGTTTATCAACAAGAGATATAAAATACGGATGTATGATCTTTAAACGGCATGACTGAACAAGATTTCGACTGAGATTTATTCTAAAAAGCACTGGAACTTAATATCCAAAAGGGTTTGCAAAAAAATTCAATTAAAATTCTTTAATTATTTTGCGGATTAAGTATCCAACCCTATCTTTGCCGTCCGAAAATAAACGGCGCGTTGGTCAAGGGGTTAAGACGCCTCCCTTTCACGGAGGAGTCACGGGTTCGATTCCCGTACGTGCTACCAGATATAACCTCTCATTTTTGAGAGGTTTTTTTGTTGTGGTAACAATCTTGATTATCACGAACGATCTGATTAAAACGACAAAGCCTTTCAGTTGAAAGGCCTTGTCGTTTTAATTCGATTTATCCTATTGCTTTGTGGTAGTATCTTTCGCCTTCTTCTTCAACAAATTATCAAATAATCCTTTCGCTGATTTTTTAGGATCAAATTTTGGTTTTACTGAATCACTCTCCTTATTTTTATCACCTAGCAATTGTCTCGCCAGTTCTTCTTTTGCGGCATTGATGGCCTGATTTTTTACCGAAGCAATGGTATCCTTTACAGAACTGGTTACTGCTGCTTTAGTACTGTCAATTTTGGCTTTTGCAAAATCCATGGCTTGCTGCTTTAAGTCCTCTGCCAAACTACCAGCGCTTTCCTTTAAATCAGTTTTAATCGTTGGTTTACTAAAAAAGCCACCTAGTTTTAAATTTAGGTTAACCGTTTCTCCAACCTTTATCGGAACACCTTTGTTGTTTATCTGGCTCACTAAATTATTTATCAATTGGTTGCCTTTATCACCCATTAAATTGCGTGGCAGTTTCATGTTGATCAAATAATCAATCGACTGATCAAACCCCTGTAAACCGCCAATCTCCATGTCGATCCCCTGTACTTTAATGCTAAATGGTTTCACCAATACTTTGCCGTTTGAAAACTCAAAATAATTCTTCACATCCTTTAAAGAAATCTGCTCCAGTACTTTTACATTTAGTGTGCTGGCAATTTTATCCAACGGTGCAAATTTGCTGAGAAAGCCTTCAATCAATAATAAATTACCCATGCCGGAAAGCGTAGTCATGTCAGGCATCATATTGTCGCCCAATTTGCCATTTAAAGACAAATGAGAAGTCAACTTGCCGGCAATAAATTTACCAATCGGCATCAGCTTCTGAACTGTGTTGAATGCAAGAAATGTTTTCTGCACATCAACGCCTGTTACATCATATTCCAGCACGATCGCAGGCTTTTCTTTACTTGCCTTCGTAGAATACATACCATTTACCTTCATGGTACCATCCAACGCATTGCCTTTCACATCATTTATTTTAATCGCTTCATCTTTCACCAATAAACTACCCGTCAAATTCTGAATATCTACCTTGTCATAATGTACCTGATCCACTTTTGTATTGAGCACAATATCCAGGTTGGCCGGTACCACAAAGGGAGCAGATTTTGCTCCAGTATTAGCAGTATCGGTTGAAACACCCATCCAATCGTTTAAATTAATTTTATCAGCAGTAATATTTACCACCGCATTCAATGGCTTATTGTTAAGCACATAACTCAATAAATTATTTACCTGCCCATTACCAATAAAATTAGATCCAAGGTACTGCCCGCTCAGGTTGCTAATGTTTACCTTTGAGGGAGTAAAAGAGGTAAGCAGATTATTGATTTTTATACCCGTAGGATAATCCCTGGCAACATATAAAAAGTCGGCCAGGCTCACCGTGCCGCCTGCGCTAAATTTATCAAATTGCTGGTTCTCTATATCGGCCACATTTCCTTTGATGTTAACATCCGCATTTAGCAGGCCAGCCAGTTTTGTACCAGCCTCTAACTTTACCAGTTGTGCAACTTTAGACAAATCCAACCTGCCTTTGGCGGCACCATCAATGAACATATTAGTAGTTGGTTTTACTACCAACAAACGGAAATCAAAAGGATCTTTATCCATTAAAAAATGCGCCTTCTCAACATTGATTACCGTATTGTCTGGCTGCCCGTTTGGATTGTCCACTTGCAGTTCAAAATTAATTTGCTCCAAGGGCCTCGGCAAATCCGGATATTGAAAAAAGCCATCCTTTACCTGTACATCTACATGATAGGCCGGCATCTGGTTGTCGTTGTATATCCCTTTTAAAAATCCGCTGAAAATCGCCGAACCACTGGTTTTAATGTTTTTAAAATCACGCTGATAAATAGTGGGAACCAAGGAAAGAATATTTTTAAAATCTGTAGAAGGCGCCTTAAAAGTGATATCCATATCATAGCTTTTTGCATCCATGTTTTTGATAATGCCTTTGCTACTAATTTGCAATTGATTTATTATAATTTCATTTGTATTGAACCGGTACTCGTTTTTTTTATTATCAATTTCAATATCCGCTTTTACCAATGCATTGGCATTTGATAAATAGGGAATGCCCGCATACAATACCGTTACCGCATCGGCCGTAGTATTGGTTTTAAGCGTAAATAAATCGGCGGTAAAATCACCAGTGCCTTCATGATTCAGGCGACTGATTTCAGTGCTGATGCCTGCCGGCTCATCAACATAACTAATGTACCCATTATTGATAGCGTAACGTTGCAATTGCAGCTTGAAAGGCTTTTCCTCTTTAACGGCTGCTGTGGAATCAGCTGGCTTCATAATATCCCAGTTGGCCAACCCCGATTTGCCAACGATTGCGTGTACCCGTGGAGATCCTGCTACTAAAGAATATATATTCATTTCGCTTCCCCTCACCAGACTCATAATATCAACGCTGGCATCAATCCTCTTGGCTGAAAGCAAGGTATCTAATGCAAATTCATCTGTTCCCAATACCTGCAGTTCTTCTAAGCCGATGGCTACTTTGGGGAAATTCCGAAAGAATGAAATATTGACATTTGTAAAGTCAACCTTTGCATTCACACTGCTATTGATTTCTTTTTTCACCAAAGCAATTATTTTGTTTTTGAAGATAAATGGCGCCGCCAATGCAACACCAACTACTATTAATAAAAAAATGCCCAGTGTTTTAAAAATCTTTTTTATCATTTAATTTATTTTTTGATTATTAGAAATGTAGATAGAATCTTACTTAAACCAGTGTATGCTATAATATCACTGATTTAAAAATGATTGCTGTACGGTATTTGCAGGTTTTGCCAAAATTAACCAAACTCATTCATAACAACGGCCCTAAGGATGTTATATTTCATTTAGGACTGGCAATTGGACATAAAACAAAACCATCATATAGTAAGGAACTTTAGTGAAATTCCTTTACCAAGTGATGGTTGTTATCCGAAAAATATTTTTTCATCAACATCAAATGCGGTCAAAACGCATCCTCAGCTTAATACCACTTCTGAGTGCAACTCTGGTATTTCTACATTTTCAAATCCTTTGTTATTTAGCCTTTTTTGGAATGCCTGCTGCACATCATACTCACCATGCACCAAAAATAACTTGCTGATTTTTTGGGAATCCTGGCAGGCTAAGAAACGACAAAGGTCTTCATAATCGCCATGGGCACTCATGCTGCGTATAGCGCCTACTTCTGCATTAACCTCCCGCATGGCTCCAAATATATTCACCTCTTTTCTACCTGCCAGCAATTTTCCTCCCAATGATCTTGGCTCGCAATACCCCGTTAATAAAATCGTATTGCGGCTATTTTCAATGTTGTTGTTGATATGATGTTTTACCCTTCCGGCATCTGCCATGCCACTTGCAGAAATAACCACAAACGGCCCTGGCCGGAAGTTTAACAATTTTGATTCTTCTACC
>JBBQQP010000158.1:0-7632 GCA_038215675.1 Chitinophagales bacterium
GCTATGTTTTTTAAAGATGCCAGTCAGGATGTTGATTTTATTGCAGAAGGAAATGAGGTTACTTCTGGTTTTAAAATTTTGTTGATTGTGGTAGCAGTACTTATTGTTGTGATAGGCATCTTCCCTTCGATTGTTACTGAATGGTTGCATTATTCCGTTTAATCAAAAGCAGACCATAGTTTTTTAACTTCAGCCTTTCCTCGTTACCCAGTTCGGCGGAATCAAAATTATTCCATTGACTTTGATATCTGACTGGATGATGGAATTCGCGACGGCTGGCTGCAATATTTCCTTGGTAAAACATTGCAGCTTAGCCATGCAAATTCTGATTGTAATTGGGTGCTTTTCCGGATACTATGAATTTCAGAAAAAATCTTGGCTATTAGCAACAGGGCAATCTCTCAATTTAAAACCTGCTTCATCATATTTAAAAAAAGAGTACCCATTTTTTTTTATTTTCTAGCGTTTTTTTTTACTTCTACCGTTTATATTTTTTTTTAACGTAAGTAGTTTTTCGGTATTAACTTTATCTCAATAACATTCTCATGAAGACAGTCGATTCCATTGCACTTTCATACAACACAATAAAGAGTAATCGGTTGCGCACCGCCATTACAGTGATTATCATTGCATTGGGAATCATGGCCCTGATTGCTATTATAACTGCGGTAGAAGCAGTTAATCAAAGCCTGACCCAGAGTTTTTCTACTATGGGAGCCAATGCATTTAGTATTAGATTCAAAGAACGCAATATTCAGTTTGGCGGAGGACCTAACCGGGGCAGAACAAAGAAATCAAGTCGTAAATCCATTGCATCTAAAAAGGCAAGTGAGGGTAAAATAATTACCTATGAAGAGGCAAGAACGTTTAAAAAACTTTATTCTTTTCCAGCAACAGTTGGGATTGCATTGTCTGGGCCTAGTGGGGTTATTGTAAATACGGATACAAAAAAAACGAATCCCGATATCCGGGTAATTGGTGGCGATGAAAACTACTTGCAGTTAAATGGTTACGAGTTATCAAATGGCAGGGACTTTAATGAATTGGATGTGGAGACAGGCAGAAGTGTATGCGTTGTAGGAAATGTAATTGCCCAAAAATTATTTGGTGAAAATACAGAGCGTGCCATTGATAAAATCATCAGCGTATCAAACAATAAGTATAGAATTATCGGAATTTTAAAAGACAAGGGAAGTAGTGCATTTATGAATGCTGATAAGGTGGTTATTACTACGTATAATAATATCCGGCGTATTTATGGTTCCGAAAATAAGTCCTATAATATTGCTATTATGGTAGGTGACTTAAATATGATGGACATTGCGGTAGGGGAGGCAATCGGATCCTTCCGTCCGGTAAGAAAACTGGATGTAAAGGAAGATGATAATTTCTATGTCGACAAGAGTGATAGTATAGCACAATCGCTGATGAAAAATTTAGGTTTTCTAAAATATGCCACACTGGCCATTGCATTGATCACTTTGGTAGGAGCAGCCATAGGATTGATGAATATAATGCTGGTAGCTGTAAATGAAAGAACAAAGGAAATAGGATTGATAAAATCGCTTGGCGGCAAAGCATCGGAAGTAAGAGCGCAGTTTCTATGGGAATCTATTCTGATTAGCCTGATGGGTGCAATTGTTGGTATTTTATCAGGAATATTATTTGGTAATATCGTAGCATTGATTTTAAAAACAGGGTTTGTCATTCCCTGGTTATGGATATTGATAGGTGTATTGGTTTGCTCGCTGGTTGGCCTGCTGGCAGGTATCTACCCCGCTTACAAGGCTGCAAAACTTGATCCTATTGTAGCCTTAAGGTATGAATAGCAATTATTTTTTCCCTTGCAATTAGCGTGAAAAAAAATCGATTTTGATTTTAGGAAGTTATCTTTTTAAAAAACTTCGATTTATTTTTTTCAACGGTTGTTTATTCAATTATTTTATTAACTTGTGCCTCACGGAAAAAAATTGTTAAACTTTTTTCATGATAGAAATAGTTTTTTTCTTAGCATTGTAAAATAAAAAATCAAACCGCATTTCACTTTAACACACTAAAAATCGAACGTTATGGCAGAAACAAATTCAACTGCAAATGTAAAACCTTCTACCTCTGTAAAAGTAAAAAAATCCAGTAATGCAATTTCCTGGATAGCTCCCGTGGTTTGTATACTTGTTGGATACATATTCTGGAGATTTATTTTGGGCGATCCATCAGGATTTAGCAAACCTGGTACCGGAGCATTTTGGCCTTCGCATGATGGACCAAAATCGGCTTTAAATAAAATGTATTTGGGTGGTATCATTGTGCCAATATTAATAGGAAGTCTATTAACTGTTATAACTTTCGTGGTAGAAAGAATGTTAACTATTTCTAAAGCGACGGGTACAGGAAGCAATGCTGATTTTGTTCGTAAAGTACAATATCACCTTGCTAATAAAAATGTGGATGCTGCGCTTGCAGAATGCGATAAGCAGAAAGGTTCTGTTGGAAACGTAATGAAGGCAGGCTTGCACCGTTACAAACAAATGATCAGCAATACAGAATTGTCTACTGATCAAAAAGTAATGGCAATTCAAAAAGAAGTAGAAGAAGCTACTTCATTGGAACTTCCAATGTTGGAAAAAAATCTGGTTTTCTTATCAACACTCGCTTCAGTTGCAACCTTGATTGGTTTGTTGGGAACTGTAATTGGCATGATCAAGGCGTTCTCTGCTCTTGGTGAAGATTCAGGAGGTGGTGCTGCGGCATCTCAGTTGTCTGTAGGTATTTCTGAGGCCCTTTATAATACGGCTTTGGGAATTGGTACTTCAGCGTTAGCGATCATTTTCTATAATGTATTTACTACGCGTATTGATGGTATTACTTATGGTATTGATGAATCTGGTTTTACTTTAACTCAAAGTTTTGCGTCATTGTATAAATAATTGTGTGGAAATTGCCATTGTTTGTATCTAATAGTAAAACACATTAAATTCTCTCGAAATGCCAAAAGTTAAATTACCAAGGAAAAGCACAGCTGTTGATATGACTGCTATGTGTGATGTTGCTTTCTTGTTGTTGTCTTTTTTTATACTGGCAACTAAAACAAAACCACCCGAGGCTGTTGCTGTGATGACCCCTTCTTCTGTATCTAATAAAATAGCGAAAGAAGAAGCGATCTTAGTAACATTAACCAAGGAAGGCAAAGTTTACTTAATGTTAGGTGATAAGGCAAAAAAGTCAGCAATTCTTGATGATATAAATACCACCAAGGCGCTAGGATTATCGCCTGCTGAATTAGTCAAATTGAACAAAATGGAGTTTATCGGTATGCCCTTTAATAAAATTAAAGGTATGCTGGCATTGTCTGAACCGATGGAGCCTAAAAGAATGGATGGGATTCCAACAGGAGATAGTACCAACAACGAGTTAACTGCATGGATTGGTAGTGTCGTTCGCTCATATGCTGGTGAAAGTTTGGATAACCTTAACCTGTTGGTTAAGGGTGATAACACAGCGAAATACCCTGCTTTTAAATTTGTAAAAGACGCATTTAAGCGGAACGACATTTTTAAATTTAAAATAGTAACCAATCCTGAAGGCGTTCCACTTGATTCTGAATTGGCATTAAATCCTCCAGGGAAATAAAATAAATAATTATCCACACATTTGCTCTTCATAAAAAGAGTAACTAAATATTACTGATATGGCAGAAATGGATACATCGTCCGGTGGCGGACACAAAAAAGGGCCTGGCGTAAAGAAGTCCAAAAAAATGAGTACCAGGGTGGATTTGACGCCTATGGTTGATTTAGGTTTTCTTTTGATTACATTCTTCGTATTTACTACAACCATGAGCACACCCACTGCCATGTCAATGAATGAGCCAAAGGATGATCCGGATAATCAGCTAAAAGTAAAAAACTCGGGCGCAATGACTTTGTTACTGGGGAAAAACGACCAGGTTTATTACTATTTTGGCGAACTATCTCCTACTGAAGCTTCTTCACAATTTAAAAGCAGCAATTTTAAAGATATCCGTCAGGTTATCCTTGATAAGAAAAAAGCTACTCCCATTGGAGATTTGATGTACATTATCAAATCGGATAAGGAGGCAACATTTAAAAATGCGATCGATATATTGGACGAAATGTCCATTAGTGCTGTGCCTCCGGGGCACTATGCAGAAGTGGAGATGAGTGATACTGAATCTCAGTTGATCAAAATGACAGAAGATGCCAATGGCATAAAATAGTTTTATGGAACTGGTTAATTTTTGAATCTAACTAACAAAGTATTTTAAAATGGAAATAAACAAAATTTTAAGCGCTGATGTTCTCGATATTATTTTCGACGGAAAGAACAAGCAATATGGCGCCTACGAACTTCGAAAAACCTACAATAAGCGGTTAACAAAATCAATCTTAATCACACTTGGGCTGGTGTTGTTTGCTTTCTTAGCATCTGTTTTATCTACGGCGATGTCTAAATCAGACAGCGAAGTGATTGAGGTGTTGGATACACAAATGGCAGACGTTAAAAAGAACGACGCACCGCCCCCACCACCGCCACCACCACCCCCACCAAATCCACCACCACCACCGGAAATCAACCAGGTTAAATTTACTCCTCCAAAAATTGTGAAGGATGAGGAAGTAAAGGAAGATGAGAAAATCGAAGAGATAAAGGAAGACCAGGTGATCAGTACTAAAACCGTTGAAAGTGATAATAAAAATGCTATAGTGCAAGCTCCGGTCGAGGACAAAGGAACTCAGATTGTTGAGGCGCCCAAAGCGGATGATGAAGATAAGGTTTTTACAAAGGTTGAAAACGAAGCAAGTTTCCCTGGAGGTCAACCAGCCTGGGTTAGGTATTTGACAAAGAATCTTAATGCAAATGCTCCTGTTGACAATGGTGCATCACCCGGAACTTACCAGGTTATTGTAAAATTCATTGTGAGTAAAGACGGCAGCATTAGTGATGTACAAGCTGAAACTAAGCACGGGTTTGGAATGGAAGATGAAGCAGTAAAGATCATTAAGCGTGGGCCAAAATGGACGCCCGCTTTACAAAATGGTCGCAACGTAAATGCATATCGTCGGCAACCTATAACCTTTGTTGTAGAAGAAAATTAGTGATTGATTTAAATCTTTGGTATCCCCCTTCTTAACTGCAGGGGGATTTTTTGTTTCATTTTATTTGACAGATTTCTCCATCTGATTTAAGTATCATAACAATCCGCTGGTTGTACTTTCTTAAGAGCCATTCTTCCTGCTTTCCTGTACTATTTGCAGCAGTTTTTCTGTAAGTAATTTCTTTGCTTCGCTTGTACACCAAATTTTTTTATTTGATGCAATCGGTCACGATTTGGGGTTTATAAAAAATTATTTGTTTCCAAATTTTATTTCTTTGTTTAGCTCCGGGTGAACCCTAATTCTGGAGGTGACGGATCGTTAATTGCTTCGCTAAAATTTTATTTTTATGGAATCAATTGAAATTCTGATCTAATGGAAAATTATATCCCCATGCAAAAAAATGAAATATTAAATGCAGATATCCTTGATATTTTATTCGATGGCAAAAATAAAAGTTATGGCGCCTACGATCTCAGAAAGACCTATGATCAACGATTGCGTAAATCAATTTTATTTACAGTTTTTCTGATGTTTTTAGTTTTTTTAGGAATTGTTTTTCAGGGGATGGCAGGTAAAAATAGCATGCCCGATTTTGAAGTACAGGACATCTGCATAACAAGTATTAAAAAGACAGCAGTGCAACCTCCATTGCCAACACTTCCACCTAAACCCATTAAGCCAGTTGAGTTGAACCAAGTTATATTTACGCCGCCAATTGTTGTTAAAGACGACCTGGTAGAACCGGATGAACAAATTCAGGATATTCAGGAAGACGAAGTCATTAGTAATAAAACTATTGAAAGTGATTTTAAGAACCAGGTAATACATGCACCCGTTACAGAAGAAAGGAGCAACGTACTGGAAGCCCCAAAAGTAGATGAGGAAACTACAATTTTTGTGAGAGTAGAAAACGAAGCGGAGTTTCCAGGAGGGCACCAGGCATGGGTTCGATATCTTCATCAGCATTTGAACCCGAATGCCCCGGTTGAAAATGGAGCCCCAAACGGTACTTACCAGGTTATTGTAAAATTTGTTGTAAGTAAAGATGGGATAATAAGCAATGTTAATGGCGAAACAAAATTTGGATATGGGATGGAAGAAGAAGCAATTAAGATCATTACACGGGGGCCAAAATGGAAACCCGCATTACAAAACGGTCGCAATGTAAATGCCTACCGTCGACAGCCAATTACATTTGTTGTGGAAGAACAATAACCAGGTAAATACTAAAAACATTACCCTTATGATTGCACCGTGGATTTTTTGCGGTTATTAAATTGATTGTTTCATAAGTTTAGGTTGTGTACTATTTTGCCATAATTACCTGGGCACCTGCTGTACAGAAGATTTGCGTATTATGTGTAATTGGAATAGCCGTCATTACGAGAAAGACAATCCGGTGTCAGAAAATATTTATGGAAATTAACTCGCTTAACATCTTATCAAAAACGAACATTATGGCATCCATCGAAAATGATATTCCCGGAAAACACAGTAATCAAAAAAGAATGGTAAAAAAGAACACCAAGGTCGATCTGACACCAATGGTTGATCTTGGTTTTTTGCTGATTACATTTTTTGTTTTTACTACACAGCTTTCTTTACCAACCGCAATGAGTTTGAATATGCCATTTGATAAAGCAGATCCAAGTGATAAAATTTGTGCATCCTGTGTGCTAACACTGTACCTGCAGGCAGACAATACCATTCAATATTATGAAGGTATGCCTGAATCGAACCCAATTGTAAAACAATCTTCTTTTTCGTCCGATGGCATAAGAAATGTAATTATTCAAAAGAAGAAGGAAGTACAGAAAGCAAGAGGTACCGCGGATGATTTTGTGTTGATCATAAAGTCAGCCGACAGAAGCACCTTTCAAAATTTTGTGGATATTTTAGATGAAGTAACCATCAATCAGGTAAAGCATTATTACGTAGATGAGATAAACGACCTGGATAAAAAATTGTTTGCTCAAAAATAGCCCACGAAGGCAAATGCTTTCGATTAAAGAGAAAGTATCTTTGCAAAATGGTAAATAAACTATCTGGTTGGAATGATACAATCGTTGCTCTTGCAACTCCCCCCGGAGTTGGTGCAATCGGTGTGATAAGGTTGAGTGGCGATATTAGTTTTAAAATAGTAAACGATTTATTTCCATCTAAAGATCTTAACCGGCAGTCATCGCATACCATTCATGTGGGCTTAATTAAAGATGGAAAAGAAACGATTGATGAAGTAGTTGTTTCATTGTTTAAAGGGCCCAAAAGTTACACTGGCGAAGATGTAATTGAAATTAGCTGTCATGGAAGTCCCTACATACAACAACAGCTAGTGCAGGCCTGTGTTAGTCATGGAGCCAGAATTGCGAAGCCGGGCGAGTTTACACAACGGGCATTCTTAAATGGAAAACTCGATCTTACCCAGGCGGAGGCTGTGGCAGATTTGATAGCAAGTAATACCGCCGCTTCTCAAAAAACGGCATTGAATAATATCCGTGGAGGATTTAGCTCGGTG
>JBBQQP010000159.1:0-7627 GCA_038215675.1 Chitinophagales bacterium
TACGCCGGGTATCATTCCCATTAAATCCTTCAGATTACCCATCTTTTTGATTTGCTGTAACTGGGTTTTAAAATCTTCAAAATCAAATTGATTTTTGCGGATCTTTTTCTCCAGCCTGGCGGCCTCGGCTGCATCAAATTGTTCCTGTGCTTTTTCAACCAGGCTCACAATATCACCCATCCCCAAAATACGCTGTGCCATCCGCTCCGGATAAAACACATCGAGCGTATCCATTTTTTCACCACTACTTGCAAACTTGATTGGCTTATTTACCGTGTACTTAATCGACAAAGCAGCACCACCTCTTGTATCACCATCCAGCTTTGTTAAAACCACTCCGCTAAAATCAAGGCGCTCGTTGAAAGCCGCTGCGGTATTTACTGCATCCTGGCCCGTCATACTATCAACCACAAATAAAATTTCCTGCGGATTAAACGCTGCTTTAATGTTTGCTACCTCCGTCATCATCACTTCATCTACCGCTAAACGGCCCGCTGTATCTATGATGATTACATTCTTATTTTTTGATTTTGCCTCTTTAATTGCATTTTGAACAATGCTAACGGCATCCTTATTTTCTCTTTCGCTAAATACATCCACCCCAATCTGGCCGCCCAATACTTCTAACTGATCAATCGCCGCAGGCCGGTAAATATCTGCCGCTACCAGCAAGGGTGATTTGCCTTTTTTGGTTTTTAGGTAATTGGCCAGCTTACCGCTGAATGTTGTCTTACCACTTCCCTGCAAACCTGCAATTAAAATAATTGCTGGGTTACCCGTTATATTAAATTCACTTTCACTGCCGCCCATCAGTTCTGTTAACTGATCCTTTACAATCTTTACCATCAACTGACCAGGACTTACGGCAGTCAGCACTTTCTCACCCAGTGCTTTTTCTTTAATAGTGTCAGTAAATTCCTTCGCAATTTTGTAGTTAACATCCGCATCAACCAACGCCCTGCGAATATCTTTTACGGTATTGGCAATATTGAGTTCTGATATTCTTCCTTCGCCTTTAATATTTTTGAAGGCACTTTCCAGCTTTTCGCTTAACGAATTGAACATAGTTGCGTTTTATTAAATGGTTGTAAAAAAACAAGTGAACGAAAAAGTTCACTTTTTATAATTTTTGCAAATGTATGAAAGAAGGATTGTTTGCCCGCAGATTTCAATTCTCAGGAAAGATTGACAGAAAGAATGGGTGGAAATAAAAAATGGGTGACTACTGTTGATTGATAAAAAACTATTTTATCAGTAAGTTCTAAAGTGGCATTAATGTAACATATGCTCGCTTGAATATTTCGATCAAATGAAATTGCAAAAAGTCAAGCATCTTATTTTCATGCACCTAAATAAGTTCTCAACTGATTGCACCGGGATGCCATTCTCAGTTTAGTGATCGCCTTGTCTTTAATCTGCCGCACCCTTTCCCTTGTAAGACTATATCTTTCGCCAATGTCTTCCAGGCTAAGCGGATGATCTACCCCGATGCCAAAAAAGAAACGAATCACTTCTTTCTGTCTGTCTGTTAACGTATTCAGTGAACGGTCTATTTCGGCAGACAACGAGACGTTAAAGGAAAAATACATATCTGTACTTTCTGTGTTGGGGTTTTCCAATACATCCATCAATGAAGACCCTTCTTCGCTATCACCAAAAGGCTGATCCATGCTGATATGTCTCCCTGCGGAACTAATGGCAGCGTCCACTTCATCTGCACCCAAATCAAGCAACAGCGCAATCTCTTCAGAGGTAGGCTCACGTTCATACTCCTGTTCCAATTGCGAATATGCCTTACTGATACGATTGGTTAATCCTACCTTATTCAACGGTAATCGAACAATTCTTGATTGCTCTGCAAGAGCCTGCAAAATGCTTTGCCTTATCCACCATACGGCATATGAAATAAATTTAAATCCACGGGTTTCATCAAAGCGCCGGGCTGCTTTTATAAGCCCCAAATTACCTTCGTTGATCAAATCTGCAAGCGTGAGCCCCTGGTTTTGGTATTGCTTAGCTACTGATACTACAAAACGCAGGTTGGCTTTGGTTAATTTGTCAAGAGCAATCTGGTTGCCTTGTTTAATTTGAACAGCCAGTTTTACTTCTTCCTCAGGTGTTATTAATTCAACTTTTCCTATTTCCTGAAGGTACTTTTCTAAACTCTGGCTTTCGCGGTTGGTGATAGATTTGGTAATCTTTAGTTGACGCATACTCATGAGTCGGACATTTTAAGGTGAAGGTTAAAAAAATTCATTGCAAACATTTCAATAAAATCATATTTTATTTATCCGTAATTTAAAAGAATTTATAAAGCTTTCCAAAATTATTTTTCTCTTTTTTGAGGCATTTACAAAGAGGAAATCCCCGCCGTTTAATTGGATAACTTAAAAAGTTCCACACGGGATATAAAAAAAATCTTTTGGCACCAAGATTATTTTGTTATTATTGCACTATTCTATATGAATAAATAAATTTAGATGAGTAAGAAAGTATTGTTTACGTTGGAATACCCTGTGAGGTGTTCACCTGGTATATTGTATGAGTTTTTGAGCACTCCTGCCGGACTGCAGGAGTGGTTTGCAGATAAAGTCGATGAAAGAGACGGTATATTTAGTTTTTCATGGAATGGCTCTGATGAACAAGCGGAATTAATGGAAGGCGAAGAAGAAAAATACATTCGTTACCATTGGTTAACTGCACCAAAGGAAGAATATTTCGAATTTAGTATTGAAAAATCTGAAGTTACCAATCAAACAATTTTGATTATTAAAGATTTTGCTGAAAAGAAAGATATTAAAGATCAAAGCCAGTTATGGGAATATCAGGTGAAAGACCTCTTTCATCGTTTGGGAAACTAATCTCCAAAAGCACTACCATTTCATTAAAATGATATTCTAAAAATTGTCCTGCAGCCTCCCATTGCTGCAGGTTTATTTGTTTTGCAATCTTTATAAAAGGCTTGTGGGACAGCATATCTAAAAATGCTCCAGCGGTTAAATTTTTTATCGGTAAATAATTGTCTTCCCCAAAATGATGGTGCCATGGTTCTGTATTGATGCAGATCGAATAATTGTGTTCCTGCAAAAAACTAAAGTTGCGTTGCAATGATACAGTCGCAGCCTGTATGCACTCTCCCGACAGTTGAAGATTGATACTAAAGAAATTGCCCCACCAAAAAAATGTTCTTATTGCTAATGTTGCATCCTTAGTAAAATAACGGGGATAGTCCAGCATCACATAAGGCAAGTTCTGGTAATTTTCTCCCCTTGATATTTTTGGGCCCTTGGCCATCACTTGTGCAGGTAATGCATCTACTTTATGGATTAAGCATTGTTGCATTTCAGTAGCAAGCTCTCCAAAAAGCTGGTATACTTTTTCAATGATGATTTGTTTCGTTAAAATCCATTCTTTATTGCAAACCAATTCCAGTTCCTTGGCAGAAAGGTTTATTTTTGTTTTTTCTCTCATTCGTTTTACAAGTTACAAATATTAAACATGCCAAATATTTCTGGACTTTGTAGATTGTTTTTATTTCAAATCGCTTAATTGTTTCGCCAAAAGTTTAGGCCACCAGTCATTTTGAGATTTAGAAATTAATGACCTGCAAAACATTTTTAAACACCGCCAACCAATGGCGTGGGGAATATGATAAAAAAATTAGACAAGTTAATCATCCGTTCTTTTATAGGGCCGTTTATTGCAACGTTCTTTATTGCCTTTTTTGTGCTAATGATGCAGAGTCTTTGGAAGTATATTGATGATCTGGTAGGTAAGGATCTTGACCTGTTAACCATCGGCAAATTTTTATGGTATGCCAGTGCTTCTTTGCTCACGCTCGCCATGCCCATTGCAATCCTGATTTCTTCCATCATGACATTTGGCAACCTCGGTGAAAGCTTTGAACTGGTTGCCATTAAATCTGCAGGCATTTCATTATTAAGATTTATGCGCCCATTGATGTTAGTATCGATCCTGCTTTGTGGAATCACTTTCCTTTTTGCGAATTACGTTATTCCGTATGCGAATCTTAAGTTTAAAACACTTTATTACGATATCACTTATAAAAAACCTGCACTCGATCTAAAGCAGGGAAGGTTCTACAATTATATCCCCGGCTATGCCATCAAAGTAGGTAAAAAAGACAGTGACGGAAAAACGATTCACAATGTGTTGATTTATGAGCAACAAAGCATGCTGCAGGATAATAGTATTGTTGCAGAAAAAGGTATTATGGGATTTTCAACTGATAAAAAATTCCTGGAATTTACTTTGTACAATGGATACCGATACCAGGAACGTGGAAATTCAATGGATACAACTACTGAATATATACAGCTTGGTTTTAAAGAATATAAAAAACTATTCGACCTCAGTTCATTGCAGATGATGAATACCTCTGACACGATTTTCAAAAATGACTACAAGATGTTAAGCATCCGGCAACTAAACCATTCTATTGATTCAATTTCCAAATTAAGGGACACCTTTGCCAAGCGGCTAAAGACGGAACTAAACAGCCAATTACACTACAATAATTTGCCCGACAGCATCTGGAAAAAGGCAACACCGGTAAAACAAAAAATAAAAAGTTTTCAGGATCTGATTCCTGATTCCGCCAGGTACTTCGTATACGAGAATTCAATAAATATTGCTAACACCATGAAAAACACCTACCAGTTTACCGGTGTGGAGTTGGTTAATAAGCAAGGCGATTTGCGCAACAACAATATAGAATGGCACCGCAAATTTTCTTTATCACTTGCTTGTCTTATTTTGTTTTTCATTGGTGCTCCGCTTGGATCTATTATCCGGAAAGGTGGACTAGGTATGCCCCTTGTTGTTGCCATTGTATTTTTTCTGATCTTTCATTTGCTCAATATGTTTGGCGAAAAATTTGTAAAAGATGATATCGCTTCTCCTTTTGTAGGAATGTGGCTGGCTATTTTGGTATTAGCACCTTTAGGGGCCATCCTCACCTATAAGGCCATGCACGATTCTCAATTATTCAATAAAGAATTTTATTTCCGCCTCTTTAAAAATACCAGGGCTCTTTTTAAACCATTGGTTAATATATCGACTCGTACAAAATAATTGAACTAAATTTATAACATAAATAAATTGTATGAAAAGTAATAACAGAAGAGCATTTATCGGAAATTCAGCAAAAGCAAGCGTTGCCGCTTTAATTGCCTTGCCTTCGCTAGGTATACTTATAGAATCATGTGGCACAACTAAACCCATCACTGTTGGAGGTTCTAATAAAATCAAAACGGGATTTGATCAACAACCACTCCCTTATGCTTACAATGGCCTCGAGCCATGGATTGATACGCTTACAATGGATATCCACTTTAATAAACATGCAGCTGCATACAGTAAAAATGTTAAGGAAGCGGCAGGAGCCGAAAAGGTAGATATTACCAAACCGCTTGAAGAGGTGTTGTACAACATTTCAAAATATTCTGTAAAAATGCGCAACAACGGAGGCGGGCATTACAATCACGAACTTTTCTGGAAATGCCTTCAGCCAAACGCAAATGCTCAACCTACCGGAAAACTGCTAACTGCTATTCTAAACAATTTTGGTTCTCTGGATGAAATGAAAAAGCAATTTTCAGAGGCAGCCAAAACAAGATTTGGAAGCGGCTGGGCATGGCTGCTAGTTACAACCGATAAGAAATTAGTAATTAGTTCCACTCCCAACCAGGATAACCCTTTAATGGACATTGCAGAGGCAAAAGGTTTTCCGCTATTTGGCTTGGACGTTTGGGAACACGCCTATTACCTGAAATACCAGAACCGCCGGGCAGATTACGTAGAAAACTTCTGGAAGATCCTAAACTGGAATTACATAGCTGAAAGATTTAACTCCATTTGAATTTGAAAAAAGATTACTTCAGTAAACTACCTGGGCTGCTTTTTTTAGCTTTAGGTAGCTTGGTTATGTTGATAGTAATGGCGGAAACCGGTGCCACATTAAAAACGCCAGCTACTCCCTTAGGAATACTCAATCTTGAATTTGCTTATACTGCTGAAAAGGCATTTGCAGTAATCCTTGCGTGGACTGGTTTGATACCGGCCGATAATGTATTTGCTGCGATTATAAACACCTGGCTAGATTTTATTTTCCTACTTTTCTATGCGCTTTTTTTGTACCATGCCAGCAGGATGCTCGCAATAAGACACATAGGTTTGCTATCGGCTATGGGAAATTTTTTATCAAAAGGTGGGCTTGCTGCGGGTATTCTGGATGTGTTTGAAAATATCGGAATGCTGCTTACTTTAAACGGACATATTTCCAACACTGTTTCCTTACTCACTTTTTTATTCTCAATCGTAAAATGGTTGTTAGCTATAGCTGCCGTATTTTACATCCTGGTTGCCGGCTCATTGCTATTGTACAAAAAAGTCATTCGCACTTAATTTTAAAACCTATCTAAATAGACTCAGCCTTTGAGATAGAAGTATTGGTTAAATACAACTAAACCAAAGGCTGATAAATTGGCTAACAATCTGGTGTAAAGATAGAAATCTAAGTTAACTAAACCCTCACTTTTTTCCTCTTTTTAACAAACTTTAAGATATTAATAACAGCAAATATTTGAAACCAAAAACAGTTAATTTTGTTTGCTTCATTTATATCTACACATAAAAAATTAATTATCAATATGCAAGTCTGGAAAGATTATCAACAAAAGAACAAAGACCGTTTTTTAAGTGAACTATTAGAGTTACTGCGCATACCCAGCATTAGTGCAAAAACTGAAAACAAGACTGACATGGTGCATTGCGCTGAAAGCGTAAAGCAAAGATTACTGGAAGCTGGAGTAGATAAAGTAGAAATTTATCCTACTGAGGGACACCCGATTGTGTATGCAGAAAAAATAATTGATGCATCAAAGCCAACGGTATTGGTTTATGGTCATTATGATGTACAGCCTGCAGAACCTCTTGATCTTTGGAAAAGCGGTCCGTTTGATCCGGTAATTATTGACGGCAAAATTTTTGCACGTGGCAGTTGTGATGATAAAGGGCAATTTTACATGCATGTGAAGGCGTTGGAAACATTGATACAAACCAACACACTTGAAAACAATATCAAATTTTGTATAGAAGGAGAAGAAGAAGTAGGGTCGCCAAACCTTGGTAAATTTGTTGCAGCTCAAAAAGAATTATTAAAGGCGGATGTTATTTTAATCAGTGATACTGCGATGATCAGTTTGGATACCCCCAGCATTGATATTGGAGTACGTGGACTAAGCTACATTGAAGTAACCGTAACCGGCCCTAACCGTGATTTACACAGCGGCGTATATGGTGGGGCGGTAGCAAACCCAATAACCATCCTGGCAAAAATGATTGCATCCTGCCATGATGAAAATAACCATATCACCATTCCGGGTTTTTATGATGATGTGGTGGTTTCAACCGATGAAGAAAGACACTTAATGGCTGCAGCTCCATTTGATGAACAGGAATATAGAGATGATTTGGGCATTGCTGCTTTGTGGGGTGAAAAGGGATACACTACAAACGAAAGAACCGGCATACGGCCTACAATTGAATTAAATGGTATCTGGGGCGGCTACCAGGGCGAAGGCGCTAAAACAGTGTTGCCTTCCAA
>JBBQQP010000160.1:0-7576 GCA_038215675.1 Chitinophagales bacterium
GTAGCATTGAGCTGTTGCTGTGTTTCCAGATCGCTGATTCGTTGTTGTTGTAATTTTTGTTTTTGTTTGTAAGTACGGTAACTAAGTAAAGAGATAATCAATAACAATATGGCCGCCGCAATCAATACATAATTCAGGATATTCTTTTGACGGATGGTAAGTTCATGCACTATATTCTCAGCTCCCAATTGTTTAATGGTAGTTTCCTTTTTTTCAAATTCGTATTTCGCCTCCAGATTGTTAACCAGCGCCCTGCTTTTATCGCCTACAATTGAATCATTCAACACTTCAAACTTCTTCCGGAAATCCAGCGCCAATTCGGCATTACCCATTGCCTCATACAAATTGGCTGCTTTCAGGTAAAGGTCTTTTAGTTCAAATTTTGATTCCAGTTTTTTTGCAATATTGATACCATTTTTTACAAATTTTTCACCAGTGGAATAAGCCTTCATTTTCAATTGCAAATCGCCCATGCCCATGCAGGCATACATTTCGTACTCCGGCGTAGATTTTTGTTTTGAAAATTCAATTACTCTTTTATAATACCGTTCCGAAGCTACATAATTATTCAACGCACTGTGTGCGTCGCCCATTCCAAGCCAACCATCCAGCAATACAATATCGTTGGCTGTTTTTTGACCTATCTGCTCTATCTCCCGGTACATATCAAGTGCTTTGCGATGCTCCTTCAGCTGCATGAGAGCAGTCGCAATATTGTACATAGACGAGGAGATGGCATAATCGTTTTTTAACTCCTTTGCTATCAATAATGATTTTTGTGCATACTCCATTCCCTTTTCAAATTGCTGCAATTCTATAAATACAGATGCCAGGTTGTTGTTGGTAAGACGCTGTAGTTTTTTATCATTTATTTCATCGGCTGTTTTTTTCGCCTGCAGGTAATATTCAGCCGCCAAACCAAAATCGGACAGATACTGCCACTCGCTACCCACATTCAGGTTGGCAATGGCTTGCTCTTTTTTATCACCTACTTCTTTGTAAATTTCCAGTGCTTCCTTTGCCACCAGCAAGGCTTCTCTAAATTCGCCCCGGTTATTTAATAATACAACGTAATGACTGGAGAAGGCAGCTATTCCCTTTTTAAAACCAATTTTTTGGGCGAGTGCTTTTGCCTTTTTATAATACCAGGCCGCAGAATCCGGCTGATCATTTTCAAAGACTTCTCCATAGGTGTAATATAAATCAACTGCAGTGGTATCTTCTTTAGCTGATATTACGAGCGAATACAGACTGTCTCTCAAATTATTTTGTTGAGACAAGGCGACTGTGTAAACAAGTAAAGTCAATATAATATTAACGACTTTCTTCATTCTTTAAAATGATGTTTTTTTTTAATTTGCAAATAAAGAAACAATATTAAGAACTACACTCCCCTTTTTAGATGATTTTTATTTTTAAAAAATCCTTCTTTTCATGGATGTATTTATTACTGTTGATTTGTAATTTTCACAGTACAAACGCAAAGAATAAAAATAATTTTCACGCTGGTTGTAATACTTCTATTTCAGCAATGCTTTTCGCAGTTTGATATCAATCGGTCTGACAGACCGATTGAAAAAGCAAAGAATGCTGCTATCAATAGGCTTTCAATAAAAAGATTGTATGATTTTAGTACAGCAAAAAACTGCCAGTATGCGGCTCCACCCTTCAGTGCCTTACCACCCAGGGCTGCTTCCAATGCTTATACCATCTATAAAATAAATACAGATGGCACAGTGAGCAATGTTGCCTGCCAGCGGCAACCATACGACAGGCTGTCGCTTATGCATTATCGCTTTCCACCAGAACTAACATTGAAGGGTAACAGCTCCCCTTTCAACAATAATTTTTCTACCATAGACCAACAATACGCAAGATTGGTTTATCCATTTACAACATTGCCTCCCAATGCCAGCTGCACCTTAAAAACCGGCAATGATTGCAATGAGATTGGCTTCCTGGTTGAATACGGAGTTGTGCCCGGCAAACTAATAGAATTAAAACTGGAATATGGGCAAACCGGCAACAAAAAAGTAAGCTGGTGGAAACAAATTGCAATCCCTAAAAACAACAATCAGGAAACACTTTTATACATACTCAACAATTCGCTGATCGTAAACGAAAATAAAACGGGCGCTACTGTACAAATACCCTTTACGGAATTGAATAAAAGTAAAGGCATTGGTTTTTGGAAAGCCAAAGTGTTGGGAGTGCATACGCCGTTGACTTATAAGTGGAATGTATTGCATCCGTTCAGGGGCGGATGTAGGCTCCGTTTGGTTTGAAGAAAAGACAGTTGCCTATAAAAATCCACTTTTTACGGGATAGGAAACATCAGGATATATGACCATTTTCACATCATGAAAAAAGTTAAAAATCAACTAGCATGAAAAGGCTACTCCTTACACTATCGGTATTTTTTTTCGCACTTGCCACAAATGCACAGCAAACAGAAGACGATATATATGTTGGCAAAAGTAAAACGTTTGGCAACTATAGAGGAACGGATATCGGCTATTCAAAACCAATAAAAGGGCAATCCGTAATTAGCGGCACTGTAGTAAAAGTGAGTTGGTGCGAAGAGGACTGCCTGACGTTGTTGGTAAAAAAAGCAGATGGCACTATCATAACAGTTGGAACAAAAGACAACGGATTTAAAGTGCCCAAAGGAATCGTTGGTAAAAAAATAATCATTGAAGGGATTGAACCCTCTAAACGCATCGCTGATAAAAAGTCTGTAAAACAAACGTATCAAACAGACATTCAATTTGCAGCGTCTGGAATAAGACTTCTTAATTAAAAGAATAAAAGTGTTTAATTAAAAAGAATAGAAGAGAGAGCAGGCTTATAAATAAAACAGGGGTGAAAAAAGTGGAGAGTGTTATATAAATAAAGACTGATGACAAGATACATACTACAGCTTTTCATTGCAACAATCTTATTCGTTTCCGGTAGCATTGCGCAATCTGATAGTTTTGATGTGTACAAATATGAGGCACCGGAATTTTTTACTGAAAGCGAATCGCCATCCAGTCTACAGTTTTCGATGAAGAATAATGACACCAGTTTTTGCATCATCACCTTACACAAAAGTTCGCCTGCAAAAGCGGATTTAATGAAGGATGTGACGAGCCAATGGAATCAACAGGTGGTAAAGAGATTGAACTGTGCGGATAAAAAACCCGGCAAAATAACGACAGAGCAACTATGGGATGGATGGGTATCTACTTTAGCAATTGGCAATTTTTATCACAACAAAAAGAAATGTGTGGTGATGTTGAATTCTTTTAGAAAAAACAAAACCTCGGTCTGTGCCGTGTTTGAAATCAGCGATAAAATCTTTAAAGGCCCGATAGAACAATTTTCAAAAAACCTGCACCTAAACAAATAAACATGAAAAAAAACCTATTATCTCTGTTGTGCGTATTATTGCTGGCAGGCTTTGCCTATGCCCAACCAAAACCTAAAGCAAAACCAATGGCAAAGCCACCACAGCATGAACTGGAAAAGATATTAACCGGCATCGGGCTGCCTTACAAAATAGTAAGCGATAGTCTTGCTGTGATCCCTTACGAAGGTGATAACATAAAATCTTTCCAGGTAGTGATACAGCAAATAAGCGATATGTACATTGTGCTTAGTAACCTTACAGAAGCAATGCCGGGAAAAATTGGTGAGAGCAACTATAAATACCTGTTGAATCAAAATAATAATTTTGATGTAGTGAAGGTTGGCATTAGTGATGAAGACAATACAGTAGCCTTGAGGGCTGATTTATATAAGTCCGGCACCAACACCGCCCTGCTAAAAAGAGTGATTGCGCAGATAGCAACCGTTACCGATATTATAGGAGGAGACTTAAATAAATAGCAGGTAACACGAAAGCACTTAATGGACCAGCAGTCCCTATATTATGATAATTAATCAGCAGCTCAACACGTTTTCCTGGGGCTTCAGATTTGTATAGAAAAAACTTCGAATTCGCCTAATTAAATTTTTGCTTTAGCTCCTACAATTTGGGAGGCTATAGATAAAAGTCCTGGATAAAATTATGCACCTGGTGAATGATTCAAATGGACCTGCAGTATTAAAAGATATACAAACAAAACGGATTGCAGCTACCATTAAGGTTCGGCTTGCAAGCAGCAATTGCTCAGGCCTCCGGAAAATATTATTCACTAATAAAACTTCAGGCATGCTATGCTATATTAACCAACATCAGGTAACTCGCCTTTTCGTATATTTTCCATACGCTAAAGTACATTAGACTTGTAGAAGCTACAGCCTTGGACTAAAGTCCATAGCTTGAACTAGCGTATTGTGACCAATTAAATGAAGAATTTGTCTTCCCGACCAATGCCTATAACTGGAAATTACAGGTGGTAAATGGCATGGCAGGTAACGCAAAGTTTTACAAAGTAACATCAGCCGGCGAATTAACAGTATCAAACAATTGGCAGGTGCATTTTACGATGATCGAAAACAGGGCAAGAACCTATCATGCTTTTTAGTCTTGCATTAAAGGCGCCAGAATTTTAAACCTGCTGGATGCAGATTATCCCGGGTAGGTATTTATACAAAATATGGACTATCAAAATAAACCACTCAAAAAACAAACATGCATACAATTATTTTAGCATTACTGATATTACCAATTATATCAGATGCCCAAAAACAGAAACTTACATTAAACTAACGGATGCCAGCGGCCAGCAAATAAAAGGCGATACAATGGTAAGGGGTTTCGAAAGAAGCATAACTGCGTTGTCTTTTACTTCTGGCGGAAAAGACAATGGGCAGCTTTCATTCAGTATGAATATTACAGGGGCTCCTGCTGATCTAAAAAGGGAAATGACAAACGGCCGCTTTTTTCCAGACGGAACACTTACCGTTACCCAACCCAACGGCTTCGGCGCTCCATCTATTTCTTGCATGATTAAGATGGAAAACATACGGGTAAATAATTGCGCCGAATCGATGGATTGCAATGGAGTAATGACCACCATAGCTGTTATAACGGCAACCCGTATTGGCTGGACTTACTTCCAGCAAGACCGCAGTGGTAAATTAGCAGTTTCCCGTAAAGATGGTTTCGATAATGATTCAGGAAAAGAATGGACTAACTTTTAATACTTCATCAATTCTTCACTCAAAAAATTAAATCAATCAAAAACAATTGCCTTATTCAGTTCGCTGCTTTTATTTGCAGGGTTAAAGGCACAAACACCAACCATTAAAAAAGAAAAATGACTATCGGCAATTAGGATCAAACTGATTAAAAAACTGTAGAGCCGTAGGCTCGCTTCTATTTTGTAACAACGGATTAAAATCCGTTGTGTTTTAAGAAACAAGGTATCTGAGAGCCGTAGACTCGGTTCATATTGTTGTGTCTTTAAATAAACCTGGATGTTTTCAACTAACTGTTACCGAATTTTTGTATGGGCCAAACCTACGGTTCTCATTAGATTATCTGTTCCTTCGTCAACAGGTTGAAACCCGTTGTTACAATATTAACCGAGGCTACGCCTCTTAGCTCCTAATTGCGGATAGTCATTAAAAAAGAAACACTTAAACCAGCTTCTGTAAAACCTGGTATTAATGCCGACCCGTCAAAAGCGATTCAGAACGGCAATACTATCAAACAAACCGATAAAGCCATTAAGTTTGATAAAGTAACAAAGGTAGACCATATCAAAAAGACGAATGTGCAAGTTCCATTTAAAGAAGCTGTTGCCAAACCACATAAATTTTGATGTTCCGTTTGTTCAGTCATACAAAAATTGATCAGCCTGAAGGCATTGTTGTTAAAGCCAGCAGCCTACATGGAAATGGCGTGTTTGCAGCACAGTTGTTCAAGCCCTGCGTTGTTATCGAAATAGCGCCGGTTATATTGATGGAACAAGCAGACAAAGATTTTTTACAACCCACCACACTCTTCAATTATTATTTTGTGGTGGGTGATAAAAAATTTCCGGTAGCACTGGGGTTGGGCTACAGGTCATTGTACAACCATTCCTACACAGCCAATTCGGTGGATAGTATTTCATTAAAAAATGCTTGTATAAAAATCATTGCCTGCAAAACCATTCAGCCCGGCGATGAAATTACTTTGAATTACAACGGCTTCCCCGACGATTCAATACCGGTTTATTTTGCACCCGAAATTGATACGACATGAAAAAGAAATTATTTGTAAAAGAAATAAAAGGCAAAGGCCGTGGTGTTTTTTGCAAACAATTGATCAGCAAAGACGAGGCTTTTGAAGTATGTTCTGTTATTATAATCCCCGCTGTTGATTATGATACGTTGAAAGGTTCACGCCTGGTTGATTATTTTTTTAGTTTTAACAAAGATGAAAACACCCTTGCCTTAGCACTTGCCTTTGGGTCTTTATACAATCATGCGGTTAACTGCAATGCGGTGTATTATTTAAATAGGCAAAAAAAGTGATTACCTATTTCGCACTGGAAGATATTCTTCCCGGTAAAGAGATCTGCATCAACTATGCAGGCGAACACGGGCAGGAATTTAAAGAATGGTTTGAAAGCAGAAATATTGAATACAAGAGAGTGTAGTTGATTAGTGATTTACAATAATCGCATTTAAGGGAATGCAAAAAGCAGTAGTGGCTTTACACTCGTTCGTATATCCATAAAGTCATTCACGTATCCCGGCACGCTGCTGTTGTGTCTCCGACCAACGGCCGAAGTAATCCTCATAAAAGCAGGTTGTCTTTAATAATTCAACCTGCACATTGATTTGCCAACTTCTTTCGTGCAGGAAAAGTATTTTAGCCCTATGTGCCTGCAAATACCAATCATCAGTAGCAGGACATAAATTTTTAATTAAAAATCCTACAATAAGGGTCCACTCATTGCCGGGTATGCTTCTGTAGATGGATTATCCCGGACAAGTTGCTCCCCGGCAGCACCTGCTTCATTTTTTTCTTGCAACATAAATGTAACCTGCAAGTAAATTCTGTTTAGTAGTTAACAATAAGTAATCATTTCAGTCAATGGAAAACCTCAAGAAGTTCATTGATTCAGACTTCATTTCATCAATATAAGAGCAATCAAACAACAGCCTGTAAAATGCACGAATGCATTCTACAGGCTGTTGCTTTATCAAATAATGATTTTTAATTCAAAACAACTTTCCTGGTAAACCGGGTGCCATCCTTTTTTTCGATAATTACAAAATACATGCCTTTAGCCAAACTACCTATTGAAAGTATATCCTGGTCCTGTATTGTTTTGGAAAGAAGTACCCCCCCGGATATACTAACAATCTTTACCGATGCTCCAGCTCCTGCATTGCGAATCCATAGATTACCAGTTGTTAATGTAGGCGATACAGTAGGCTCGGATAAGCCACCAATGCTTACCAGTTTGATGGAAGAATATTCCTTTTTCCCATCTTTATACAATAACACCATCCGGTAAATTGTTTGCCATTACCCGGCTGCAGGTGTTGGTAAGTATGATCTTTTTGCCCCGTTGCATTTACCAAATTAATACGGTTAAAGCGTTGGCCATCTGTACTGTGTTCAATTATAAATTGAGCGATGTTATCAGAA